>USHL01000031.1 GCA_900554525.1 uncultured Oscillospiraceae bacterium
AAACGGTTAGTGAAGTTCATTCAAAACCTGCAGTGCCGCAAAGGCGAGAGATTAAAACAGAAAGCTCGGCGGCAGAAATAAAACCGTCAGTCGGGAATGAAAAAGATAATTCCCATTTGGCGTTTTCACACGGTTCGGGCAATGCAATAAAAAATGCAACTGCCGCAGATACAAGAGAGGTCGCAGATAAGGTTATATTTTACCTGAATAAAGCGAGAACCGAAATAGGCAGCAGAGAGCTTTCAAAGCTTTCAGGTCTTACGAGATATGCCGAATACAGAAGCGGCCAGCTAATATCTAACTTTGCCCATGACCCCGGCGATTGGAATAAGGCGGCTGAGGCTACGGGTTACGGCAAATATATCGATTTGTCCGAAAGCGGGGGCACAGCGCAAGGATATTACGATATCGGTGCAATGGAGGCTCTTGCAATGGCAGGTATTGCCGGGAATACGGATAGAATTGCCGAAACATTAGCGCAGATCATCATTGACAGTCCGAGACACTGGTCATATGTCGGGTCAAAGGATATGACATATTGCGCTGTCGGCGTGAGCTGTAATGCGGATATGTGGTACGCGGCTATTATGGTTACAAACACCACAGAATACGAAAACTAAATTATTCTTTCATACCAAGCTTCGATTCTTCATTTGAAGAGTCGGGGCTTTTTTTATTTGTATTTTAAATTTCAATACAGGTAGGTGATTCCAATGCAGAACTAACGCCGGCGGAACCGGCAAAGCGGAACGCCAAGCCTTCCGCGTCAAACAATCAAAAAAATATAAAAGGAGCTATCCAAAATGTTCAAAAAATTCTTTAAGAAGATAACCCGCAAGGCAGATAACGCCTTAATAAACGCCGCCTGCGCGCTTGAAAGCCGCAAGGCAGAGGGCTATGTGGATACGGGCGTGAAAATTCTTATTGCCGTAGTTTTGGGAGCGCTTTTGCTTACCCTGCTCTACGCGCTGCTTAAAAACACGGTTATGGCGACGGTCACCACAAAGGTTACCGACCTGTTCAACTACAACGGAACCACCTGATTAAATCAAGAGTAATGAAAGGAAAGAAATAAAATGAAAAACTTTTTTAAAAAACTTCACCGTAAGACAAACAAAGCCCTTATAGGCGCAAAGTGCGCCCTTGAAAGCCGTAAGGCAGAGGGCTATGTGGATACAGGAGTGAAGATCCTTATCGCCGTGGTACTCGGTGCACTGGTGCTTGCCTTGCTTTATGCATTGCTGAACGGTACCGTAAGGTTGGAGAAACAAAGGTTTTTGATACCGAAAGCAGTTACGAAACAACACCGTATATCTATTTCACAACCCCTGATACGGCATATGAGGCGGCGGCTCCCGCCGGGTTTGTAAAGCCTGCCGTGCCGGAAGAAAGGGACGGGTATGCCACTTGGTGGGAATATATCTATCTGAACGGCGCTTTTGAAAAGAAAACCTACGGGATAGGCATAGCGGACAGTGCGGATACACTTTCTCCCACACTTGGCGGAACTGCAATATCCTCGGGGCGCGGGTTCTCAGCAGATATCCGCGCGGCTGTAACGGGCGTAGCGGGTATTTATTGCCGAACCCCGCAGTACATACCGGAATACAGTATATGACCGCGCTGTTCCCGGAATTTTCTTACAGGCAGGGCGCGGAGCTTTGCACTACCCTTATACGAAACGCTTTAGGACATTTTGAACTGCCAGACAGCTTCGGCTACGGTAAGCTGCACTTTATACCGCTTAGCTACCCTGACGGAAATTATGTTATTCAAACAGTAAAAACAGATATGTGGACGCCGGCGGGAATGGTAAGCGCAGGGAAAAACAGCGAACCGCTTACAGTTTCGGGCAGCGTTTACGATGAATATTATATAGGACGGTGATTTTTTATGACACACAAATTATTACGGTTATTAAGCGCGGCGGCTGCAATAATGCTTGTGCTTTCTGCACTTCCGTTGTCTGCGGCTCCCGCGCCGGGTATTCCGGCAAAGATGCTGGATAATATCTTTTTAGACGCGCTTACATACACAGGATATAAGACCGACGCGCAAAAGGCGGACGGCAGTATTTTTAAAACCTACGGTACAAAAACGCCGGCATCGGTGCGGTCGGGCATAGGCTACGGTACGGGACCGTCGGGGCTTGAAACTGTTTCCGCAAGCAGTAAAACCGGCAAAGCTCCGGATATTTCCAAGTTTAAAGCGAACGGACTTTGCTGTGCTTCATATGTTTCTTATGTGTATTACAATTACCTGCCGAATGTGGCAAACAGGGACGTTACGGCGTTTCCCTGTCCTTCAAATCCGCGTTCGTCCGCTGCCTACAATACGGCGGCAAACTTCTGGGTACAGTCAGGCGGAGCGAGAAGAATCGGCTTTACCCAAAGCGGCAGTACCTTTACGCCCGCGGAGGAAATACCGATAGGCTCGCTTATTGTTTTTAAGAATATATCCACAGGAGCTGTGGCACACGCTGCAATTTATGCAGGTACATACAACGGCAGACATTTTGTAACCCATGTCGGCGACGATAACGGTCCTGAAATCTCGACAATAGAGGGAATGAGCAAGGGAAGCTACCCCGAGGCTGTCGTGCAGATAGTAGCGCCGAAAATAGGCGAACCTACCGGCAGTATTGCGGTATACAAGACCGATGAGAACGGACGTCCGCTTGCGGGCGCGAGATTTTCAGCTACATGGGCAGAGCACCCTGAAAATGTGTTTTTGCTTGATACAACCGACCAAAACGGCAAGGGCAAGCTTAATTTCGGCGTTCCCTACGGAACGTATATTATCCGTGAGGTCACATTCCCCGAGGGGTATACCTATTCGGGTCAGACCGAATGGACGGTAAAGGTATGCGAGGAAACACAGGACGTTTTAATACGGGCGGTAAATAAACTGAAGAGCGCAAAAATAAGGGTTATAAAGACCGATTCCGAAACGGGACAGACCGTGAAAGGAATTACCGGCTTTAAGATAAGGAATGTTAAAACAGGAGAGGAAAGCAAGCTTTACTATACCGATGAAAGCGGTGTTTTAAGCCTGCCCGAACCGCTGACCTACGGCAGCTATGAGCTTATTGAGGTAAGCCCGCCGAAAGGTTATAGCTTAAATTCCGTCCCCGTTTCCTTCAGCGTTGACGGGAGCATACCCGAAATAGCCCTTAAATTAACAGACAAGCCTGAAAAAGGGAAAATATCCGTTATTAAAACGGGTGAGGTCTTCTCCTCAGTGCAGGAAGAAAACGGCAAATACACGCCTGTATACAGCGAAAAAGGCTTAAAGGGCGCGGAGTTTGAAGTGACCGCCGCCGAGGATATTTATACCTTAGACGGTACGCTTAGAATAAAATGCGGAGAGCTTGCGGAAACTCTTGTGACTGACGAAACAGGCAGTGCTATAAGCCGTGAATTATATCCTGGAAAATATTTTTTGCGTGAGAAGACTGCGCCTGACGGTTTTGTTCTTGATACAGAAATTAAAGAATTAACGGTAACATCGGGAACTGTGAAAACCGAGCTTAAAAACGAACGCAAAAAGCAAGAATTCAAAATACAAAAGAAACTTGAAACGGACGAAAAGTACGGAATAGGCTTTAACGGCGAGATTTTAAATACAAAATTCGGTCTGTATTCAAAAACAGAGCTTACCGCGCTTGACGGCAGCGTTATTCCGGCGGACGGGCTTATTGAAACGGCAGTACCCGACGAAAACGGTTTTCTGTCTTTCTCGGCAGATATGCCGTTGAACGCTGAATGTTGTATAAAGGAGATCCAAACCGATGAGCATTATATTTTAAGCGGGGAGTATTTTAATAGCGGCGATACAGCAGAAAATATGATACTTCGGGGTAATATTCAAGGACTTAAAACAGACCCGAACGGCAGAGTTTTAAATGGAGCTGTTATCGGGCTGTTTCATCCGTTTGAAACTGAGTTTTTAAGAGATACAGCAATAGAGGTTTGCGAAACCGATGAAGCAGGCAGATTTTTGTTTGAAAATGTGCCGTTTGGTGAGTGGATTATCCGCGAGCTTAAAGCGCCGGAGGGATATATTATATCCGATGAAGCTTTTAAGGTTAACATTGCGGAAGGCGGCGAAACGGTGAAACTGAATATACAAAACAGCAAAGTACCCGAAAAGCCGGCAGAACCGCAAAGCCCCAAAACAGGGGACGGCAGCGCGCCGTATGTCTGTCTTATTTTAATGCTGTCCGCTTTATCGGAGGCGATATATTTACAAAACAAATTAAAAAATAAAGGAGTTTAAAAGACTATGAAAAACTTTTATATGTCAATTTCGGATTATTCGGAAATCCGCTTTTTAACGGGCGATTTAACAGATAGGGAAAATACAGATGAAATGTTAAGGGAAAAGGGCTTTTTAACCGAAAAAGGAAACCCGTCCGCCTCTGCTGTATCAGAGCTTAACGGACGCCTTGCAAAGCCTCTTTTACGCCGGATTTCTTCAAAGCTTCAAAACCGCATGAACGGTTTTGAACCCATAAAAAATACATACTTAAAAATGTATTCCGACAGGGATTACACCGGAATGTATTTGTTTACCGTATTTCTTTACGGCTTTATAGGGTGGCGGACGCCGCTTGAACTGAACCTTATTTCAAGCCGCCGTGAGCTTTTAAAAATCTATTTCGGGGAATTTGCGGGAACGCTTGAGGAATTTTCTGCGGAACGGAGTACGGAATATGAGGACGAAAGCGAATAGGGTTTTAAAATTATTAAGTGTTTTCTGTATTGCCTTTCTTCTTATGTCGGCGCTATCGCTGACAGCTTTCGCTGCAGGAAAGGATATTTTTGAATTGGGGGATAAGATAATCCGCGATGTATATAGTCATATAGCGGGAATATCCACTGTGCTTGCGGCACTTATGTCGGCGGTGGCTGTAATAGGAGCAAAGATGTCAGGCACACAGCAGAAAGCAGACGCAGCTTGGGCGTGGCTTAAAAGAGTGTGGCTTGCCTAGGCTGTCATAAACGGCATAGGCGCGTTTATAGCCTACGTTCAGCCCTTGTTCAACGGATATAACCACCTGCCGTGAGGAAAGAAATATGCTTAATTCCATCATAAAGGATTTCGCGCTTTGGCTTTACAGCCTTTTTGTAGAGCTGCTTGGATATGCGGCAAAGTCTCTGCTGGGTCTTATGAATACCGACCTTGCCTACTTTGAAAGCAATGTGCCTGTTGTAACCGGGCTTTACAGGGTTTTTGTTGCGATAGGCTGGGGACTGCTGATAGGCAACTGTATTTTTCAGTGCCTGAAAGCTATGTTCGCAGGGTTAGGCTTTGAAACGGAGTCCCCGCCGATATTGCTTGTCCGTACCTTTCTGTTCGGATTTCTGCTTTTCTTTTCACATCAGATATGCGAAACTGCGCTTTCCGTCGGGCAGAAGATAACTGAGCTTATAGGGATACCGGAGGATGTAGAAATAACCTTTCCGGATAAAACCTTTTTTACAGAGCTTAGCAATTCGTGGCTGCTTATTATTATAGTCGGCGTGCTTATAGGGGTACAGATATTAAAGCTCTTTTTTGAGATAGGCGAGCGTTATGCCGTGGTGGCGGTTTTTACCTTATTCAGCCCCTTAGCTTTTGCAATGGGCGGGAGTAGATCCACCAAGGATATCTGCTCGGGCTTTATCCGCACATACGCATCAATGATACTTCTGCTTATCTCAAACGTGCTGTTTTTAAAGCTTATATTATCCGCTATGGGTGCTATGCCGACGGGACTTATGGTGCTTCCGTGGACGGTGCTTATTGTGGGGCTTGCAAAGACTGCACGTAAGGCGGACAATCTGCTTTCAAAGATAGGATTGAACCCGACATTTACGGGCGATCCGCTTGACCACGGCACAGGGCGCTTTATTGCTATGCTGGCGGCAAGGAGTATGATTAATTCGGCTATGCACACCTCGGGAGCAAAAACTCATAACAGCTCATCGGCACAGAACAGCTCGCGGTCGGGATTTAGTTCAGGCGGCACGCGGAATAGCACCAACGGCAGTAATAATACAAAGAATAATAACAACAGTTCTGTTGGTTCTAAGGTATCTCAGACCGAAAACACGCAGAGCAGCGGCACCGTAAATTCAGGCGGGGTAAATACCTCGTCTCCCAGCACCTTTAACCAAGCAGGTAAAAGCAATATTCCGAAGTCTGCTGAATTTGACAGTAATTCCGGCGGCACAAAGATAAATACTAACCGTTTCGGCACCAATCCGCCGCTAAATTCGGGCGGCAGTTCACCGAAACCGCAGGGAGGGAAAACAGTTGATAAAGAAAAAACGACAGGGAAAAATTCAAACGCACCGAAGCCGAAAAATGAGCGAGGAAGAAATAATAAAGGCTCTGCGGGCATCGGCGTCAAGCAGACGCCGGGACGTAATAGGAACAGTATTTTTAACGCAGTCGCAAGACAGGGTGCGGTGCGGCATAATCCTAATCCCGAAAGATTCGGTCAGAACGGTTCGCCGCCGGTTCACGAGGCGCAGGACATTCCCGGAGAGGCGGTAAACGATAATGAGCAAAACGGGGAGTGAGCGCTTTTTATCCGCCGTTCAGAACGGTGCGTCGCTCAAAAAAATAATCGAGGCGTTTTTACGGGGCGGATGGAAAGCCGCAGCGCTTGAGACCGCCAAGCGATATTGGCCGTATGTACTCTGTGCGGCGATAGCCGTTATTATGCTGCCGGTTATTATTGTGGCGAGTATGCCGTCTGTACTGGGAATAGGAAAGCCGGCGGACAGCGGCGTTACCGAGGAGGATATCTCTGAGATGTATCTATCCCGAATGGACGAGATACTGTGTATGCCGGAGGTATCCTCTGCTAATGGAATTAAGGCTGTCGGTCAGCCCTTAAGCTATGAGCAGCTTTACTCGGTCTGTCTTGTTCTGACCGGCAGCAATACAGAAATAATAACAAGGGAATACCTAAAGGAGCGCGTAGACGAGTCTGTTTCGTACAGCTTAACGTCGGACGGAAACAATACAGAAAATGAAATCGCCGTTATCCGCTATCTGACGTTCGGGGAATATATGACGTATAAAAACTTCTCCGATGCGGATAAGGAATGGGCGGAGCTTTATTTAAAAGATTTGGAGGAAAATCAATGGACGAAATAACCGACCTGATCCCCGCGAATTTCACCGATGCGGGTCGGCTGTTCGGAATGTTTGAAATACGAAATATCGTCGAGGCGGTATTTTTATGCGTGCCTTTGGCGGCTTTGCTTATGCGGATATTGCCAATCCCTAACACAGCGGCTTTGTTTCTGCCTATGTCCTGCTTCACAAAGTTCTGGCGTATAAGGTTTTTCTCCTCAACAATGTCCCCGTCGCAGATAATAATGCGGTAGGGTCTTTCGCTGTCCGCAAAGGCTATTCGGTAAAGGTGGGGTATAAGGTAGCCTCCGGTTTCTCCTGCGCCGAGTACAACAATTTTGACGGGAGCTGATTTTGAATATTTCATATTTCCGCCTCACTTATGTATTTGTCGGCAAAAAGGCGTCTTTTTTTCAGACAGTATTCTATGAAATCTTCTGTTAAATTTGCAGGCTTTACCGTCTGTAAGCTCTATACTGTCGTTCCAGCCGTTCGGAAATTCGCCCGAAATTTGCGCGTCAAATATATCCGAGGGTTCAATCGGTATGAATTTACCTCCGCAGCTGGCTCTGACGGTAAGCTCGGGGAATACCCTGTCAAAGCGTCCCGCTACCGCGTAAAGTCTTGTAGCCTTCTCATCATTATCGTCGATTTCGGAGAAAACCGCCGGCATAATGTTGTGTGAGTGTATATCCATAACATGGATCAAATGCTCGGGATATTCGTTTTCTGTTTCACTCTCGATATATGCCTGGCTTATTCTTTGTTTCGGAACCTTTACCGTATATTCGCGGCGTTCGGTGTCATAGAGAATATGTACCAGTGCCTCAAAGCTGTAAAGATCGGAAATCCGCTTGAAAAAGCTAAGCGTCTGCCGCAGAATCTCCGCGGGGATTTTCGGCAGTGACAGCTTGAAATACGGCGTCAGCTCGGCAAATTCCTTTACTTTGTTTACGGGAGCTGAAAACTCACCTATTTCGTTGCGCCTTAATTCAAAGATTCTGCCGTCTTTCGACGGCAGAAGAACGATTGGCTTTTCGGAGCGTTCGGCGTCCTGCGGTGTAAGGCAAAAATCCTTATATGACGGTAGAACGGCTTCGCCCTTGCTCTGCGCTTTTTTCAAAAGCTTTACGACGCACTCGGGATTTCTCTCGGCGTCTGTTTTGGCCTTCTTAAGTCCGTCGGTAAAAGCCTTGGACTTTTCGATTTCAGCCTTTACGGTATATACCTTGTCGGAGGCGGGGTTGCTGATCTGCTTTGTAACCTTACCGTAGTTCACAGACCACGAAATAAGCTTTCCGTCCGAAAGCTCGGGAAAGTCGGTTTCATACTTCGCTCTAAGGTCTTCAAAGGTGGATTCCCTGTCCTCAATGCTTTCCTTTACCTTGCCGTATGAAAAGAAAGCGGGCTTTGCGGCGAGTGTTTCAAGCATTCTGCTTTCCTGCTGATTTTGAGCTGCATTTAAAGCCTGTTCAAAGGGATCGAGCATACTCTGCTGCGCGCCCGTGTTTACGGCGGAAGCCGTAGGCTGTTGTACTGCCGGTGCGGCGGACTGCTCTACAGGCGAGGTTATTACCTGCATAGGCGGCACCTGCTGCGGAATAGTCTGCTCTTGAGGTGCGGTCTGCGGCTGCGGTGCCGGAGCGGTTGGCTGTACCGCTGTCTGCGGTACGGGTTCGTTTTGCTGTTCACCCGGCCATACGGCGGCGGTAGTATAGGGTGCTTGCTGTGGGTTCCCGACAGGGGAGATAAAGCTGTTTTCCGCCGCTGTAAACTGATCTGCGGGAGCTTCGTCCATACTGTCAAGAAAGCTGTTGATGTTTGCCTGATTGTCGTTCATAGCACATTTCCTTTCCTTGTACCGCTTTTAACCTTAAGTATCTAAAAGAAATCCGTAAAACAGTGTAAAATCTTTTATAGATACAGAAGTCTGCCGCGGTACATTCTGGTTTATGTAAAAACAAAAAAAGACCGACCCTCTCTGCATAAATACAGAGTTAAGGTCGGTCTATCTTGTGATTACCGAATTTAATTTGCGGGCGTTTGAGGCTACCCTGAAACGCAAAAAAGCCGGATTTCTCCCTTTAAAAGAAAAATCCGACCTGATGACTCTAACCAATGTCATAATCTGAACAAAGTCAAATTTGACAATTTTCTCAAACCATGTTACAAGGGTATTATAACCGATTAAAGGAGGGCTTTCAAGATTTATACGCATCGGATTTTGTTACATCTGTTTGTGAAAGGGTTTCACCGAATATCTGACGGTATTTTCGCGCAAAATACGGCAGATTATTGTAGCCTACCATTTCTGCACATTCGGTAACAGTATATTTGCCTGTTAGAAATAGACTTCTTGCATATTGGCAGCGTACGAGATTTGTATAATCAATAAATGTTTTTCCGGTATAGGATTTAAAAATATTGCTGAACTGAGAAGGACTCAACTTAGTTATCTCGCACATATCGTTAAGCGTAAGAGTTTTACTGAGATTTTTGTGTATATAGTCGATTGCAGTGCGTATCTTGCCATATTGAATAAGTTTTTTATTGCCTGTTATTTTAGTTGTTTGCTTTTTACTTTCTATGCGAAGAAAGTAAGATAGTACACATATCATCTGCATTTCCATTATAAGTGGGGAATAATCCGTACTGTTAAATTTTTCGTTGATAATGGTGTTAAGAGCGTATTCTATCTGCGGATTGTTGGTAACAATATATTCGGGAAATTGAGCTGTGTTAGAGCCGATTGAGTCTAATAGTGAGATGTTAACGGAGAAACAGTAATATGTGCAGATTTTTTTATCCGGAAGACGGTCAAAGCTGTGAAAAGAATAGGAATTTATAAAAAGAATATCACCTGGCTTACAAATGAAATTGCTTTTATTGCATACTACATTGGCACATCCTTCTTTGAAATAGATTATTTCCAGTGCTTCATGCCAATGCGATAAAACGTGGTAAATATCGCATAGATGGTCGCAGTGAACCGCAATAGGAAACTGATTTGGCAAAAAGTGTGCAGACTGAAAACCTTTTATTATTAAATCTTCCATAACTTTCCTCGAAAAATCGTAATATTGTGTTGTTAATCCGTTGATTAGTGTATTGAAGCTTTTTCATAACTATGTTAATATTATATACAATAATTATGATTATTTCAAGTGGATTTTATGTTTTTTACGATATATAAAATTAAGAAAAAGAATATATACCCGAAAAATACAAAATTGTATATTTTTTTAAGTAAAATCGGATTTTTAATATTTATTAAGAAATTTGAGTAAAAATAGTGATATTGTTTTGTTAAATGCTTTGTAATAAGCCTTGGAATCAAAATAATAACAGAAAGGAGCTTATGTTATTGGTCAGTTTTTTAATTGAGACAAGGTTTTCGTAGCTTTGTATAGTTAAAATTATAATTGTATTAAGGAGGAAACGAATATGAAAAAATTATTTACGGCACTTTTAT
>USHL01000032.1 GCA_900554525.1 uncultured Oscillospiraceae bacterium
TGTTTATGAGCTGCCCGACAAATACAAGGAAGTCGTTCTGCTTAGGATATACGCGGAAATGTCATTTAAAGACGTGGCGCTGACGCTCGGAATTTCCGAAAGCTCCGCAAAGGTGCTGTATTTCAGGGCTAAAACAAAATTAAAGGAGAGTTTAAACCATGAGCTTGAGCTGTAACAATGTGCAGGATTATGTAACGCTTTATAAGGACGGTGTTTTGAGCGACGAGACCCGCGGGCAGGTGGAGGAGCATTTGGCGGACTGCAAGGAATGCAAAAAATTTTACCGCGAATATGACGGCATGAATACCGGGGAGCCGGAGCCTGAAACCGTGGTTTTATCGGCCGATGCGGATTACGCCGCGGTCGCCAGGAAAATACGGCGCAAGAAAACCGCGTCTGTTCTGCTTTCCGCGGCGGGAGTGCTTGCCATGATGGCCGGGACGGCTTATCTTTCGCATCTGCTCTTTCCGAGGGACAATAAATGAAGACGGATGAGAAGGAGTATATCTCACAGCTCAGGAATCGGCTTGTTTCCGAGCATGAAAATCCTGCCGAGCCTATGGCGGACTTCTTTTCCGAGCGGGTTAAGATTTACGACGGAATACATCTCGGCCGCTGGCACGCGGAATACGCGTCTTTCGCCGATTATTTCAGAGACGGCGTTTCAGAGCTGCTGGATATCGGCTGCGGCACAGGGCTTGAGCTGGAATCGATTTTCAGGCGTTTTCCGAAAGCAAGAGTGACCGGCATAGATATTTCAGCCGATATGCTCAAACGGCTCGGCGAGAAGTACGGCGGAAAAAACATTGAGCTTATAAATGCCGACTATACCGAATATCCGTTTGAAAACCGACGGTTTGACGCGGTTGCGCAGTTCGAAAGCCTGCACCACTTTGTTTATGATGAAAAGCAGAAAATTTACGGTAAGATTTATAAGGCGCTCAAACCGGGAGGCCAATATGTGGGCTGTGACTATATCGCCCGCTCGGAAGAGGGCGAACGGCTTTTCCTTGAGGAATACCGCAGCCGTCGGGAGCGCGACGGTATTCCGGAGGGCGTGCTTGTGCATATCGATATCCCGCTGACTTTGGAGCATGAAACCGAGCTGATTAAAAAAGCAGGCTTTAAGAATATCGAGGTGTCGGATACCGACGCCGACACGGTTATAATAAGAGCAGAAAAATAACGGGCGTCCGCCCGTTATTTTTTTGTAATTTCCTTTATTTTTTTCAGTGAGGAGTAGGAAAGCTTAAGACAGAAGACGGTTTTTATAAGCGATGAGGTGAAGTAAAGAAAATACGACACACCGTCCATTCTGAAAAACAGCGGACCTACCGTAACGGTGCTGACAGCGGCCGAGAGCGGATAGTCAATTCTTGCGGCAAGGTCTGGGCCGAAAATCAGCAGGGAGTCTAAAAGGCATAGGGAAAGCATTATAAACCCGAAAGCTATTCCTGACAGAGAGGCGGCAGGCTCGGCCTTTTTGAAATATACCGCATTATATACCGGCAGTAAAAGGAGCGGCAGCGTAACTCCGCGTATAAACGGCAGAACCGCCTCCTTGAACTCCGAGGCCGAGGGCAGGCGGTAAACCGCGATATTGCCGAAATTGAAATCCTTGGCGGAAAGGGCAAAAAAGAGGATTATTATAACGGCAGACACCGCGAAGGATATCAGGGAAAATTTCAGCAGAACCTCCTGATTTTTCACGGCGAGAGCCGCAACAACCGCAATAAACAGCAGGGTTATGAAAAATTCGGGGGTATCGGGAAGCAGCAGAACGCTTACAAAATCTATAAATCTTTTAAAGCAAAGCCCTGCGTTCCGGAGCGAATATACCGCCGCGGCAGTCAGCAGCGCAGCCGCCGTTATGCGAACCGCAGTATTTTTTGAAGAGAAGGATTTTGTCAGAAACGAAACGGCCGGCAACAGCATGGGATAAAGCAAAAGCGTTGCCGCGAATGTGAGTATAAGCCCCCAAAAGGTAAAGCTTCCCGCAGATTCCGCCGGTATTCTGATGACCGAATCTCCGAGTATGAAAAGCGCTGTAAGCGCGGCGATATGCTTTTTATAGTAGGGTGAGTGGGTCATTTTTTGCCCTCCAGATATGCACTGCATTTGACAGTAAAGGTACAGTCCCGGTAAAAGCCGCCGTAATTTTCCTTTATGCCGAGCCAAAGCTTATGCTCCCGCTCGGCAATAAGGTTTTTAAAGCCGAAGATATCGGCACCGGCGCGGTTCTTGATGCGCAGCTCAAAATTTTCAAGCTCGTTTTCTAAGCTTTCAAGTCTTTTGCCGGAAAGCTTATCGCCTGAAAGCTGCAGCTTTAAAACGATTTCTCCGCCGCTTTTTCCGTTAAAGCTATAATCCGTGCTGCGTGAACGGATGAAAAAAATATCATCGTCTATCCGCAGCTTGCCTTCAAAAAATTTTCCGGTTATAAGGGAATAAAGTGAGGTCTCGGCAGGGCTCAGCCGCAGGGCAAGCGTTCCGTTGCGGTAAATATCCGCCCCTTCTATTATAAGCTTGCTTTCATCTTTTTTGAGAAACGGCAGTGCAAAGGTGTCGGCCGGCCTGCCGCGTTCGGCTTCGGTTTCGAAAAACTTGCTTCCGAGCTTTACGCCGGTCTGCTCGATGTGCTGTTCTATAATTCCCATGATTTCATAACCGACCGCAACCGTTGAGACCGGCTCAACCGAAAGCAGGCTTTCGCAGTCTTCGCTTGCTATAACGTAGGCTGAAAGGGTTATCCGGTTGTCGCTGAAGCAGTATTCGAATATTTTGTCAAGCTGTTCGGGGGTTATGCTTTCGCCTATTGCAATTACCCCGCAGTGGTTTAAAATCAGCGGCTTTGAAAGACCGTCGCAGACATCGTCGAGCGCTTCGGAAACAGTGCGTCCGGTTCCGGTGATGACCTGCGGTGCGGGCGCAGCATCGGCCGTTTCGGAATTTATTATTATGGTTTCGGCCGATAATTTTATCATACCGCCCTCATTGTCGAAGCCAAGCGCGGCGACCATAAATTTACGGTCGTTTTCAACGCTTCCGCCGCCCGCCGAACAGCCGCAGAATATAAAACAGAGCAGAAAAACGGGTATCGTCACGCGGAAAAATCTCATCGTTTTGGTTCATCTCCGATACGTGTGATATTGCGGTTAAAAAGCGGGCGCAGCTTCATTCTGCGCCAGGGCGCGCGCCAGAGACTGTCCTTCAGGCTCTGCAGATCGGCACGGCTTAAAGAGACCGTATAGCTTATTCCGAAAGAGGAAAGGCTTAAAATCCTGATAATCACAAATGTCAGTCCGGCGATATAGCCGTAAATGCCGAAAAAAGCGCTCATAAAAACCAACCCCAGGCGTATATAAAATACCGCTCCCTTGAGTCTCGGTATCATAAGGCCCGAAATGCCGCTCAGCGCTATGACGATAAGCATGGGAGCGCTGATGATGCGGGCTTCTACGGCTGCCTGACCGACTACCAGACCGCCGACTATGCTGAGGGCATGGCCGAGGCTTTGCGGCATGCGCACGCCGGTTTCCTTTAATATTTCAAAAATCAGTATCAGCACGAGACATTCTGTAAGCGCCGAAAAGGGAACGCCGCCGCGCAGCTGTGTAACCGTAAGAGCCAGCGAGGTCGGCAGCAGCTCCTTGTGAAAGGTGGCGGCCGCGATAAAGATAGCGGGTATGCTTATCGCAAAGAAAAAGCAGATATATCTTAACAGCCGTCCGACAGAAGAAACCATATAGTTAAGGTAGTAGTCTTCGTCCGACTGAAAGTTTTCCGAAAAAAGGTAGGGCACCGTCACCACTACCGGCGTGCCGTCTACGACTATGGCGATCCTGCCCTCTAACAGTCTGGCCGCCACAATATCGGGCCGCTCGGTCGAGCCGGTGGTCTTGAAGAGAGAACCCTTGTGGTCACGTATCTGCTCGACGATATAGTTTGAATCGAGTATCCCGTCAATATCTATTTTATTAATGCGCCGCTTAAGCTCGCCCAATACTTTTTGATCGGCAAGCGCTCCCAGATAGCAGATAAAAATCAGGGTGTCGCTGCGGCGCCCTGCCCTCAGCATTTCGACGTTAAGGTCGGGAGTAAGCAGCTTGCGGCGTATCATAGCAATGTTTAAAAGGGCCGCTTCGTCAAAGCCCTCCCGCGGACCCTGGAGCACTCTTTCGTCTTCAGGCTCGCTGATTCCTCGGGTGCGCCAGCCCTTGGTATTGATGGTGATGGCCTCGCGGCAGCCGTCAATCAGCAGCAGCGTGTCGCCGTAGAGCACCGCCCGCAGAATGTCATCTACCTTGTCGGTTATCTTGGTCTCGCTGGCAAAAAGCACCTGATTTGCGATATATGAGATAAGCGAGCTTTCGGTTCTTTCGCTTTTGACAAGCAGCAGCGGGCGCACGATGGAATCGTTTAAAATCGTAACGTTTACCATACCGTCCATATAAAACAGTGTGCAGTCAAAACAGTATTCGCCGCTTACGTTTACTTCTTTGGTGCGCAGAATGGCGTCGTTTTTGAATATATCCTTGAACAGCCGCACGTTTTCCTCAAGGCTTTTGGAAAGCCGCACATTGCTGTAATCGTTTGTCTGTCCCGGCATAATATCCTCCTTCGCTTTTGTTCACAGAATATTATGCCCGCCGGTAATAGGAAAATACAGCCGTCACAGCTTTCGCCGAAGACAGCTGCATAAACCGTTCGTCAGGCGGAAAAATATCAGTAATATTGCTTTCCGGAGGTTTTTATATGTGCACGGCGGCGGTGTATAAAACAAAGGATTTTTATTTTGGAAGAACGCTTGACCATAATGTTTCCTACGGCGAGGAGATAACGGTGACACCTCGGAATTATCCGTTTGTTTTCCGGCATTCCGGTACGCTTGAAAAGCATTACGCAATGATAGGAATGGCATATAACCTCGGCAGCTGTCCGCTTTATTATGACGCTGTAAATGAAAAAGGACTTTGCATAGCAGGGCTTAATTTTCCTAAAAGCGCGGTATACGGGGAACCGCGGGCGGATAAGGAAAATGTCGCGCAGTTTGAGCTTATCCCGTTGATTTTGGGGAGCTGCGCCACGGCAGATGAAGCTGAAAAGCTGCTTCGCCGTATTAACATTACAGACGAGTCCTTTGATAAAAGCCTCCCCGCGGCGCGTCTGCACTGGCTTATAGCCGACCGCGAAAGAGCCGTCGTCGCCGAGCCGCTGGCAGGCGGTCTGCGTATATATGACAACCGCATCGGCGTGCTGACAAACGAGCCGCCGTTTGAATATCAGCTTTTCGCGCTCGGTAATTATATGGGCCTGTCGGCGGAAAAGCCGCTCTGCCGCTTTTCGGAGAAAACGGACTTTGAGCCTTACAGTCTCGGAATGGGGGCCATAGGGCTTCCGGGTGATTTATCCTCACAGTCGCGCTTTGTAAGAGCGGCTTTTGTAAGGCTGAATTCTATTTCGGGAGACTCTGAGGAGGAGAGCGTAGGACAGTTTTTTCATATACTGGGCGCGGTTGAGCAGCCTCGTGGCTGCTGCCGCCTTGAGGACGGAGGATTTGAGAAGACGGTTTACACCTCCTGCTGCAACGCCGACAGGGGAATATATTACTATACAACCTACGGCAACCGCCGCATAACCGCGGTGGATATGCATAAGGAGGAGCTTGACGGAGTACAGCCGGTACGTTATACGCTCCTTAGCGCCGAAAGCATCAAGATGCAGAACTGAAGAAGGCGAACGCTCACGAATAAGCGCGGTGTTCCGGGAAAAATAAGCCGCACAATAAAAACGCCCCGCGTTTTTGCGGGGCGTTAGGTTATTTTTTCTTCTTTTTATGTACGTTTCGTATGGTTTTTTTAGGCTGCCTTGTATGCGTTAGCTTCCTGTCTGGAGCGGCAAGACAGTCGGGGCCGGTGCCGATAAGGTCGTACCTGCCTGCACGCCTCAGCGCCGAAAGGACGGCGGCGCGGTTCTCGGGTTTGAAATACTGTAAAAGCGCCCGCTGCTCGGCCTTTTCCTTCGGCGTGCGCGGAACATATACAGGCTCCATTGTGTTGGGATCGAGCCCGGTGTAAAACATACAGGTTGAGACCGTGCCGGGAGTCGGGTAAAAATCCTGCACCTGCTCGGGGTGAAGCCTGTGCCGCTTTAAAAATACCGCCAGCTCTATTGCGTCGGCTATGGTGCTGCCCGGATGCGATGACATAAGATATGGCACCAGATACTGCTTTTTTCCGATGCTTTCGGTAAGCTCGTAATACCGTTTCTCAAAACGGTTGTATACTTCAACGGGTGGCTTGCCCATATATTTTAGCACCCGGTTCGAGCAGTGCTCGGGCGCGACCTTTAACTGTCCGCTGACGTGGTGGGCGACAAGCTCCTTGAAAAAGCTTTCGTCTTTGTCGGCGATAAGATAATCGAACCGTATGCCGGAGCGGATAAATACCTTTTTTACCTTCGGCAGCGTGCGCAGCTCCCTTAAAAGCTTTAAATAATCCTCATGCGTTACCCTGACCGCGGGGCACATTTCGGGGGCGAGACATTTCCGGTCGGCGCACAGCCCCTTTTTGAGCTGAGCGTCGCAGGAGGGACGGCGGAAATTTGCTGTGGGGCCGCCGACATCATGTATATAGCCCTTGAAATCCGGCATTTCGGTGATTTTTTTGACTTCTTCGATAACCGATTCGCGGCTCCGCACCGTGACCTGCCTGCCCTGGTGGAAGGCGAGCGCGCAGAAATTGCAGGCGCCGAAGCAGCCGCGGTTGTGTATCACCGAAAACTTGACCTCGGCAATTCCCGGAACCCCGCCCGCCGCTTGGTAGCTCGGGTGGTAATCACGCATAAACGGCAGAGAGTAAACCTTATCCATCTCCTCGGTCGAAAGGGGAGGCATCGGCGGGTTCTGCACCACGATTTTCCCGCCGTGGCGCTGTATCAATGTTCTGCCGCGCACCGCGTCATGCTCGTTCTGCTGGAGGCGGCAGGCCTTTGCATACAGTTGCCTGCCTTTGCTGTCGGGCTTGCTTACGAGGTCATAGGACGGACATTCGACTGCTCCGGCTATGGGGGTGAAATCCTTTGCGGAAACCGCATAGCAGGTGCCTAATATATCGGTAAGCGCAGAAATCGGCTCGCCGAGGCGGAGCCGGTCCGCTATTTCGACGATATGCTTTTCGCCCATGCCGTACATAAGAAGATCGGCGCCGGAATCTAAAAGAACCGAGGGGAGAACGCGGTCGGCCCAGTAATCGTAATGAGCGAAACGGCGCAGAGACGCTTCGATTCCGCCTATTGCAACGGGGGTATCGGGGAAAAGAGCTTTGAGCTTTTTTGTATATACCGTCACGGCACGGTCTGGACGCGCGCCTGCTTTGCCGCCGGGTGTGTAGGCGTCGTCGCTGCGGCGCTTTTTGGCGGCGGTATAGTGCGCGACCATGCTGTCGATGTTGCCGCTGTTTACCAGAAAGGCGTATTTCGGCGCGCCGAAACGGCGGTAATCCTCATCGGTTCTCGGCTGCGGGACGATGCAGACCTTATAGCCTGCAGATTCCAGAACGCGGGAGATTATAGCTGTGCCGAAGCTCGGGTGATCGACATAGGCGTCGCCGGTAACGATTATAAAGTCGGCGCGGTCCCAGCCGCGGTCACACATTTCTTTTGCGGTTATAGGTAAAAATGGCATAATATCAGTCCAGTTCAAAATATATATAATTATAGCATACCTTATAACAATACACAAGGAGTTTGAACGGTATGGACGAAAACGATATACTTGAAACAAGGCCTGCGGATAAGCTTTTCAGAATAATAACCGCGCAGTCCGTGACGGTGATTTTGCTGATACTTATGCTGACTGCGGTTAAATATTTTTTCGGCGGCTGCTATGCCGAGGTGCGTGAATGGTACGAGGAACATATCTGCGCCGAGACCGATGCGGACGAGGTGCTGGAAACGGCGGGCGGTGATTTTGATGAGGTTTAAGCTCTTCGGCACCGAAATATACATATCGTTTTTCTTTGCAGCCGTGATAACCGCAATGCTGGCGTTCGACCGCACCGGGCTTATAATTCCGGTGATATTTACGGTTGTTATGCATGAGCTCGGGCATCTTTTCGCTATGTGGGTGCTCGACTGCCAGCCGAAAAGGATAAGGCTGGTCCCAGCGGCGGTCGAGATAACCAATAAAATGCCGGTAAAGCAGAAAAAGGAGATTATCATTGCCGTATGCGGTCCGGCGGTAAATATAGTTATATTCTTTACGCTGTATTTCAATTATATGGCCTTCGGCAGGGACACTTCGCTGTATTACGCGCTGATAAATCTGCTGATAGGCGTTTTTAACCTTCTTCCCGTGACGGGACTTGACGGCGGCAATATTCTTTTCGCACTGCTTTCGAAAAAGCTTGAGCTCGGACGCGCTATGCTGGTTATGCGTATAATCACCCTTATCTTTGCGGCGCTGGCGGTGATTGCGGCGGTGAGCCTTGCATTCGCGGGCAATTTTAATATTTCGTTTTTTATAGCCGGCCTGTATTTTGCGGTGATGGGACTTATCAAAATATAGTTGAAACCGCGGCGGTTTTATTGTATCATTATATAAAAAAGCTGACGGAGATGCAATATGACCGAAAAGGAATTTGAAAAGCTGCTGCTTTCTGTCCGGAAGCCGGGCAGGTATTCGGGCGGAGAGATCAACAGCGTTATTAAGGATAAATCGGCGGTGGACGTGCGTTTTGCTTTCTGCTTCCCGGATACATATGAAATAGGAATGTCGCATCTCGGAATGAAGATACTTTATTCGCAGTTTAACGAGCGTGACGATATTTGGTGCGAGCGGGTATTTGCGCCATGGGTGGATTTTGAGGAGATAATGCGGAGAAACAGTATACCGCTTTTTGCCCTTGAGAGCCGGGACAGTATAAAGGATTTCGATTTTATAGGCTTTACCCTGCAGTATGAGCTTTCGTATACCAATGTGCTCAATATGCTCGACCTCGCCGGGGTGCCGTTAAGGAGCGCCGACCGTAAGGAATTTACTCCGCTTGTGGTGGCCGGTGGGCCATGCGTCTGCAACGCCGAGCCGCTGGCCGACTTTGTGGATATTTTCTTTTTGGGCGAGGGCGAGGAGGTTGATTTAGAAGTTATCGATCTTTATAAGGAATATAAGTCGGCGGGAAAGACAAAGAGCGAATTTCTGCGCGCCGCCGCTGAAATAGAAGGGGTTTACGTTCCTTCGCTTTACGATGTTGAATATAATGACGACGGTACGGTGAGCTCCGTAACGCCGCGCGACGGCGCCCCGAAAACAGTGCGTAAGCGTATTATGCGGGATATGGACAAGTCCTATTACCCCGAAAAATTCGTTGTTCCGTTTATCGAGATAGTCCACGACCGCGCCGTGCAGGAGCTTTTCCGCGGCTGCATCCGCGGCTGCCGCTTTTGTCAGGCGGGCTTTATTTACCGCCCTGTCAGGGAAAAGAGCGCCGACACGGTAAACCGTCAGGCACGGGCGCTGTGCGAAAGCACCGGGTATGACGAAATTTCTCTTTCGTCGCTCAGCACCAGCGATTACCGCGAGCTTGAGCCCCTTCTTAATAAAATGCTTGAATGGACAGAAAGGGAAAATGTCAGCCTTTCGCTGCCGTCGCTGAGGGTGGATAATTTTTCCAAGGAGCTTTTGGATAAAATAAATCATGTCCGCAAAAGCGGGCTTACCTTTGCGCCGGAGGCCGGCACCCAGAGGCTTCGCGACGTCATAAATAAGAATGTCACCGAGGATGAGATATTCCGTACCTGCAAAACCGCTTTCGAGGGCGGCTATACGGCGGTCAAGCTTTATTTTATGTTAGGGCTTCCGACCGAGACCGACGAGGATTTAAGAGGTATCGCCGAGTTAGGGCAGAGGATAGTCGACCTTTATTACAGCATGCCTGAGCGTCCGCGCGGGAAATCGGTTTCGGTGTCAATAAGCGTTTCGACCTTTGTTCCGAAGCCCTTTACGCCGTTTCAGTTCGAGCCGCAGATATCAAAGGCGGAAATGGAGCGGCGGCAGAATGTGCTTAAATATTCCAATAAGAACAAAAAGGTGAATATAAGCTGGCACGATTCCTCAACCAGCTTTTTAGAGGGGGTTTTCGCCCGCGGCGACCGCCGGCTTTCACCGGTTATCGAAAGGGCTTTCAGAAAGGGCTGTAAATTTGACAGCTGGAACGAATGCTTCAAGCTTGAGGCATGGCTTGAGGCTTTCAGCGAGTGCGGCATAGACCCGGCATTTTACTGTGAACGCACCAGAAGCTATGATGAAATAAATCCGTGGGATCATCTTGACTACGGTGTGACTAAGAAATTTTTTATTTCGGAAAATATAAAGGCGCATGCCGCGTCGGTGACTCCCAACTGCCGGGAGAAATGCTCGGCCTGCGGCGCCGCCTGCTTCAGGGAG
>USHL01000033.1 GCA_900554525.1 uncultured Oscillospiraceae bacterium
GACGCTGTTGATGATTTCGGTGTTGTCGGCTGCTTTATTGTCGGTAGGAATATAGATTACGTCGACTTCAGCGCAGGCGGTTGTAACAACAGAGGTTATATCGTTGGAATCTGCAAATGTGTATTCACTGACTTCAAGCCCGCTTTCCTTCAGATATTTTGTGATTTCGGTCGCCTGATATTTTGAATTGGCCTCGGCGGAGCAGTAAAGTATTCCGACCTTTTTGGCCTCCGGGAAAAGCTCGGTCAGCATTGCTGCCTGCTGATCGAGAGGTGCCAGATCGGATGTGCCTGAAATATTTCTTCCGGTTTTTCCGGTCCAGTCACTTATATCAAGTGCAGTTGGGTAATCGGTGATAGATGTGGCGAGTATCGGAATATCACCGGTAGCGGTAGCGGCCGACTGCAGTGCCGCAGTGCCGTTGGCCATTATAAGATCAACACCGGAGGATACAAACTGATTTGTAATGGTGGTGCAGTTGGTGGTTTCGCCTGAGGCATTCTGAAAGTTGAATTCCACATCATCGCCGAGCTTCTCTTCAAGAGCAGCCCGGAATCCCTCAGTAGCGGCATCGAGCGCTTCGTGCTGAGTGAGCTGGCAGATTCCGACGGTATATTTTGCGTTTGTGCCGCTGGAATTGTCGGTCGTGCCGCAGCCTGAAAATGAAACACTGAGTGCCGCTGTCAAAACCGCAGCTGACGCGGCAGAGAGAAGTTTTTTAATTTTCATAAAATTTGCTCCTTAAAAGGTTATTTATATCAGCTAATATAACACTTTAAAGTATTAAAGTCAAGCGTTTTTGCAAAAAATATTTTAGAAGTTGAAAAATAGAGTGTTTAGTGGTAAAATAAACGATATATAGGCACAGCGGGGCGGGTATTTACAATGGGTATGAAAAAATGGCTTGTTGAGAGCTTTGATAAAAATTTGGCAAAAGAGCTTGCCGATGAATGTGATATTGACCCGATAACTGCGCTTATTGCCTCCTCAAGAGGCTATTCCGACCCGGCGGAATTGGAGCAGTTCCTTTCAGACGAGCCCTGTTTTGCCGATCCGCGCGAGCTTGCGGATATTGCAAAGGCCTCCGATATAATAAACAGTGAAATCCAAAAGGACGCAAAAATTGCGGTTTACGGTGATTATGACTGTGACGGCGTCACTGCGACAGCTATGCTTTACGGTTATTTGAAAAAGCGCGGGGCAGATTGCCTTTATTATATTCCTGACCGTTTTTCTGAGGGCTACGGTATGAATATTTCCGCGGTCAATTTTCTGAAGATGCAGAATACGGAACTAATTATAACTGTTGATAACGGAATAGCTTCTGCGGAGGCGATAGCGCATGCCAAGGAGCTTGGAATGCTGGTAGTAGTCACCGATCATCATCTGCCTCCCGAAAAGCTTCCGCCTGCCGACGCTGTGGTTGACCCGCATCGCAGAGACTGTCCTTCTTCTTTTAAGGACATTTGCGGAGCGCAGGTGGCTTTTAAGCTTATATGCGTGCTTGAGGGCAAGGAGCCTGAAGAACTGCTTTCGGACTATGCCGATCTGCTTGCGGCGGCGGTTACAGCGGATGTTATGCCGCTCAGATATGAAAACCGCGATATTGTACGCGCAGGTCTCGATAAGCTTAGATATTCGCCGTCTGTCGGGCTTTCGGCGCTTATTAATTCTTCGGGAATTACAAAGGATAATCTTTCGGCGGGTAAGATTGCTTTTACCATAGCGCCGCGTCTGAATGCGGCGGGCAGAATGGCGAGCGCTTCAGAGGCGGTGGATCTGCTTTGCTGTGAAAATATGCTCAAGGCGCTTGAAACAGCTACAAAGATAGAAAGCTACAATACAAGGCGCCAGCAGATTGAAAAGGAAATTTTGGCCGAAGCAGTCGAAATTATAGAAAAAAACGGATATTTTAACGACAGGGTAATAGTGGTTGACGGCATTGGCTGGCATCATGGCGTTATAGGTATCGTCGCATCAAAATTGGCCGAGAAGTATGGCTGCCCTGCTATTGTAATATCAAGTGACGGAGAAACAGCGGTGGGCTCCGGCCGCAGCTTCGAGGGCTTTTCTCTTTATGATGCTATGGCTTCCTGTTCCGAACTGTTTTTAAAATTCGGAGGACATGAGCTTGCCGCGGGCATTACTTTTAAATCAAAGGATATTTCGATATTCAGAACCCGTATAAATGATTATGCTTTTAATACGGTATATGTGCCGCCCACGCTTAAGCTTGACTGCAGGGTAAATCCTGCGGGACTTACGGTTGATCTCGCCGAGGCGGTAGCTATACTTGAACCGTTCGGGAACGGGAATCAGCAGCCGGTTTTCGGAGTATACGGCGCCGCACTTGACAATGTGATTCCTGTCGGCAAAGGCAGGCATTTAAGGCTTATATTTTCAAAAGAGGGCTATACATTTCAGGCTTTTCTTTTCGGCGTAATGCCAGAGCAGTTCTGCTTTGAGCCCGGAGAAATTCTCGATGTGGCTGTTACGGCAGAGCTTGGCTTTTATAACGGCGCCGCTGAGCTGAAAGTGATTGTAAGGGCCCTGAGAATGAACGGAACCGATGACGATAAGCTTTTTTCCGATAAGGATAACTATACCAGATACATAACAGGGCGGGATTTTGAGCCGACCTTGCTGCCGTCAAGAGTGCAGGTCGGTGAAATATATAAATTTATTTGTGCAAAGCCGGTGTCCGAAGAGCGTATAATATATAAATTTGTAAATTCCGTAGGTTATGCAAAGACCATGATTGCTCTGAAAACTCTTTCGGAGCTTGATTTGATAACCGAAAACGGCGGTGTATATTCTTCAGTACCGTCAAATATAAAGACTGATCTTAAAAATTCCGAGACTTACCGCAGTCTGCTTGAAAGGAGTGAGCGTGCTTGAATGCTGAACAGCAAAAAAATTATGATACTCTTTATAAACAAATGCAGGATTTTGGCGGCACATATGATTATGACCTGATTAAAAAAGCGTTTGAATTCTGTGTTCGGGTGCATGACGGTCAGAAACGGTATACAAATGAGGATTATTATATTCATCCGTATAATGTCGCTTCCATAATTGTTTCGCTCGGTATGGACAGCGAATCTATAGCCGCGGCTCTTTTGCATGATGTCGTTGAGGATACCGATACCACAGTTGAAGACATAAAGCGGGAATTCGGCTCCGAGGTAGCGCTTATTGTTGACGGCGTGACTAAAATAGGGCGTCTTAATTTTTACACCAAGGAGCAGCAGCAGGCTGAGAGTCTTAGAAAAATGCTGATCGCTATGGGTCAGGATATCCGCGTTATAATCATAAAGCTTGCCGACAGGCTCCATAATATGCGCACTATCGATGCTATGCCTGAACAGAAGCAGCGCGATAAATCGCTTGAAACACTGGAGGTATATGCCCCGATTGCACACCGTCTCGGTATACGCCCGGTCAAGGAAGAGCTTGAGGATCTTGCAATAAAACATCTTGACCCGATCGCATATAAAGAAATTGAGGAGCTTCTTCTACTGCGCCGGCAGGACAGGGAGCAGATCCTCGAGGACATCAAAAAGCGTATTGAGGAACGTCTCAGAGAGGAAATGCCGGGAGTGCAGATGGCTTTTCAGGGCAGGGTGAAATCCATACACGGCATATACCGAAAGATGTATGTGCAGGGAAAGGACTTTGACGAAATATACGATATTTATGCTATCCGTATAATTACCGATACGGTGGCCGACTGCTATAATATCCTCGGAATTATGCATGATATGTTCCGGCCGATTCCTAACCGCTTTAAAGATTATATAGCTACTCCTAAGCCTAATATGTATCAGTCTTTGCACACTACGGTTATAAGCCGGGAGGGGGTTCCGTTTGAAATACAGATACGCACCTTTGAAATGCATCATACGGCCGAATTCGGTATAGCCGCACACTGGAAATATAAAGAGGGAATAACCGATAACGACCGCAAGATGGAGGATCGTCTTGCCTGGATACGCCAGATACTCGACAGCCAGTCGGCTACTTCCGATGCCTCGGATATCATTCGAAGCATAAAAGTCGATCTATCTCAGGAGGATGTTTTCGCGGTCACGCCGAAGGGGGATATTATAAATCTTCCGGTGGGTTCTACGATCGTGGATTTTGCCTTTGCCATTCATTCGGCTGTCGGAATACGTATGGTCGGCGCCAAGGCAGACGGTAAGATAGTGCCGATAAACCACGAAATTAAAACCGGAGAGGTCATAGAAATACTGACAACCAATCAGCCGGGACACGGCCCGAGCAGGGATTGGCTGAATATTGCGGTCACCTCGCAGGCTAAATCAAAAATACGTTCTTGGTTTAAAAAAGAAAAGCGTACCGAGAATATCGCGGCGGGCAAACTGGACATCGAACGTGAATTCAAACGCAGCGGCATTGACATTACGGAAACGGATTTTGATGCTTTTATAGATGAAATAGCACAGAAATTCCGTTTTGCAAACGCGGATGAGTTTTATGCGGCGATAGGCTACGGCGGAATCCTGCTTTCAAAAATAATGCCCCGCATAAAAGAGGAGTACAATAAACGAAACAATGCTCCGAAGCCGGCGGAGCTTACACCGATACCCGAAAGAAGGCTTACAAAATCCTCTGACGGCGTAATAGTTGAAGGAATAGACAATTGCCTTGTCAAGCTTTCAAAATGCTGTACGCCGCTACCGGGTGATGACATAATCGGATATATTACGCGCGGTCACGGCGTTTCCATTCACAAGCGCGACTGCAATAATGTTCCTGTGCACATAGAGGATTCACCTGAGCCCGAACGCTGGATAAAGGCGTACTGGGACGGCACAAAATCCGATTCATTTGTATCTACCTTGCAGGTTTCGGCAATTTTCAGCGACAGCATAGTGCTTGATGTTATGAACACGGTTTATAATATGCGTGTTCCGGTGCACAGCATCAATGCACGCCAGACCAAAAGCGGCAACTGTATTATCGTGATGACGGTAAGCGCCGAAAGCGTAGAACATTTGAAAAGCATAATTTCAAGGCTTGAAAAGCTGCCGGGAATATTCAATGTGGAAAGGATAAATCAGTAATGAAAGCGGTGATTCAAAGGGTAAGCTCTGCATCGGTAGCAGTGCGCGGCGACACTGTCGGCAGCTGCGGAAAGGGGTATATGGTGCTTTTCGGCGCCGTGCAGGGCGATGCCCCGCGCGATGCTGAGCTTCTTGCCGAAAAGACCGTAAATCTCAGAGTATTCTGTGACGAAAACGGCAAAATGAACCGTTCAGTGCTTGATATCGGCGGTGATGCGCTGGTAATTTCGCAGTTTACATTATGCGCAGATGTAAGAAAAGGCAACCGTCCGTCTTTCACAGGCGCAATGGAGCCGTCTGCGGCCGAAAGGCTTTATGATTACTATTGCGAACGACTTTCTGCTTTGGGTATAAATTCGGTGCAGAAGGGAATATTCGGTGCTGATATGAAGGTGAGTCTCGTGAATGACGGTCCGGTAACGATACTGTTTGATACTGATATATGGAGAAGAAATGAAAATTAGAGTTATACATTTGGGCCTTATAAAAACAAACTGCTATATGCTTTTGTCTGATAGTGCGGCGATAGTTATAGATCCGGGTTTTATATCTGATATAACACGGGATTTTTTGCTGGAAAACAATACCCGAGAACGGATGATACTGCTGACTCATGCCCATTTTGACCATATAGGCGGGGCTGAGGCGCTGCGTCGGGAAACAGGTGTCGGAATAGGTATCGGCAGTATAGATGCGCCGGCACTTGCCGACACGGGGAGAAATCTTTCCGATCAGTTTCATGCTCATATAGCGCCTTTTGAAGCCGACCGCTTGTTTGAGAGCAATGAAAAATTCAGCATAGGTGACCTCGATATCAGTGTTATATTTACTCCCGGTCATACGGTGGGCGGGGTTTCTTACCTTATCGGCGACTGTCTTTTTTCCGGCGATACGCTTTTCTGCGGTTCTGTCGGGCGCACCGATTTTCCCGGCGGAGATATAAAGGCGCTTAAAAAATCGGTGCATCGGCTGGCTGCGCTCGGAAATGATATAAAGGTGTATCCCGGCCATGGCGATTTTACACTTATGTCGCTTGAAAAGGAAAATAATATGTTTTTGTGGTAGTATTATGAAATTAGCCTTAATTAACCATTCGTTCAGATATGAGCTTGAAAAGCTTATAAGAATATTTATGCCTTTTGAAAAAATCGGATTTTGTGATTATGCTCCGAAAGACGGTGACTGTGCGGTTACGGTGCTTGAGCATCAGAAGGAATATACTTTGCTTAAGGCGGAACTGTATCTTTCAAAAAAACATTTTGAAGCCGAAAAACTTCTTGCGGACGATACTCCGGATTACGAAAAGGAATGTGAACGCCTTCTTGCAGTGGCTCTTTACGATTGTTTTGTAAAGGCTTCGGGTTATGTGCCGCCGTGGGGAATACTTACCGGCGTGCGGCCGGCCAAGCTATTTTTGCGTCTTAAGGAAACTATGGGGCAGAGCAGCGCGGAGGAGTGGTTTAAAAACGCGCTTTTGGTACATAATAATAAAATATCGCTTTGTGCCGAGTCGGTAGCAGGCGAGGAGAAAATAATCTCGCTTTCCCGCCCGGATTCTTTCAGTCTTTATATTTCGGTTCCGTTCTGTCCTACAAGATGCTCTTACTGTTCATTTGTTTCACATTCGATTGCACACGCCAAGGCACTTATACCCGAATATGTGAATTTGCTGATAAAAGAAATAGAGATTACGGCGGCAGCGGCGCACCGTCTCGGACTGCGGCTCGAGACGGTTTATATAGGCGGCGGCACGCCTACAACTCTTTCGGCGGATCAGCTGAGCGCGGTAATGGAAGCGGTAAATAAAAGCTTTGACCTTTCATATCTCAAGGCTCAAGGAATTCACAGTGGAAGCGGGAAGACCCGATACGATAGATAAGGAAAAGTTGCGTGTCATAAAGAAAAACGGCGCTCGCCGCATAAGCATAAATCCGCAGACTATGAATGACGCTATGCTTGAAAAAATTGGCCGAAAGCATACTGCTGCCGAAACCGAAGCGGCATTTTTACTGGCACGGCGATATGGCTTTGACAATATAAATATGGATTTAATAGCCGGTCTGCCCTCAGATACACTTGAAAGCTTTAAAAGTACGGTGGAGCGGGTTTTGGCACTTAATCCCGAAAGTATAACGGTGCATTCTCTTTCCATGAAACGGGCATCGGGACTTACGGCCGAAGGAGTTTTTCCTGAGCTTAAGGAGGGAAAAACCGCGTCGGAAATGGTGGATTACGCGCATGATACGCTATCCACAAACGGCATACTGCCTTATTATATGTACCGCCAGAGCAAGACTATAGGCAATCTTGAAAATGTCGGTTATGCAAGGCATGGTGCTGAATGTCTTTACAATGTATACATTATGGATGAGACTCATACCATTCTTGCCTGCGGCGCATCGGCGGTCACAAAGCTTAGAGAGCCCGGAGGAAATTATATCGAACGAATTTTTAATTTTAAATATCCATATGAATATATTAACAGATTCAATGAGTTGATGGAAAGAAAGGACGGTATTTTTAAATTCTATGAAAAATACCCTACAGTATATAAATGAGTTTGCGCTCAATGATCCGGCCGGAATGGTGCTGGATGCAGAAAATTCATATATAGCCGAAATAAACCGCATCGCTGAGGAAATAGCCGCTAATGACGATCTGAAGATAGTCGCTATCGCCGGTCCTTCCGCTTCGGGCAAAACTACAACGGCTCACATTCTGCGCGACCGTTTAAATCAGCTCGGTGAAAGTACCGAGGTGGTATCTCTTGATGATTTTTATCTTCCTACGGAGCGTCTTCCGATTCTGGAGGACGGCACACGTGATATAGAGTCTGCGGCGGCACTGGATACAGAGCTTATAAACAAATGCTTCAATGAAATAATTTCTTCGGGAAAAACGGTTTTGCCGCGCTATGATTTTGCCGAAAAGCAGCGTATTCCAAATGCCAGAAAAGTTGATATAACAAAACGCGGAATTATAATCGCCGAAGGACTGCACGCGATAAATCCGCTGATCACCTCTCAGGTGCCGCGTAAAAATATCTTTAAGGCATATATCAGCGTCAACAGTTCAATAGATGATGCTTCGGGGAAAAGAATACTTTCAAGCAGGCAGATAAGACTTGCGAGACGCGTACTGCGTGATCGCAGCTGCCGCGGTGCATCTGTAAATGAGACGCTTGCTCTGTGGAACGGCGTAGTCGAGGGGGAGAGAAAAAATCTTTACTGCTTTAAAGATGAGGCAGACGTTCTGATAAAAACTCTTCATTGCTACGAACCCTGCGTCTATAAAGAAGAATTTCTGAGCCTTGCGAAGGAGATTACGGATACTACTCCGTGCAGGGAATATTTCCTGCGTACCGCGCGTGCTTTGGAAAAATTTGCGGCGATCAGCCGTTCCTTTGTACCGGCGGGCTCGCTTATACGTGAATTTATCGGCGACGGTAAATACAACTGACTTGAAAATAAATCTTTTATATGTTAAAATGAAAAAAACGTTTTAGGAGGCCGACATTATGGATTTTATAGATGACGCAGTTACCAAGGCAAAGGAAGCTATTGACATCGCCTGCAAGAAAACTAATGAGGTAGTAAATACTCAGAAGCAAAAGTTTGATATCGCTGCGCTTGAGAACAAACGGGCCAAGGATTTTGAAATGCTTGGCATGCTTTATTATGAATCTCTTAAAACCGGCAGTATGAACGATAAAAAAATCAATGCGGTAGTAAACGAAATAACTGCCAAGAATAAAAAAATCAAACAGCTTAATGAAGAGATGAATTCTATAAAAAATAAGCGAATTTGTCCTAAATGCGGTTCTGCGGTCGATAATTTATCGAATTACTGTGGCGTATGCGGTGAAAAATTGGTGTTTGAAAGCGAAGAATAAAAAATAGGGGGGCGGCTTTTCCGCCCTTTTGTTTTGCAAATGGAGGCTGAATATGAAAAAAATAGGAATTATAGCTGCCGATTTTGAGGAATTCAGACCGCTCGAGAAACTGGCTGAAGAAAATGGCTGTGAAAGGCAGAGCTTTCTCGGCAGAAAAAAATTGAAATTTAAGCTTAATTGCTCAGATAATGAAACAGAAATATATGCAATTAACTGCGGAATCGGAAAAGTAAATGCGGCGGCGGCGGCGGTGCATCTTGTAGATACGGGATGCGATGTCATTCTGAATTACGGCCTTTCCGGAGGGATAGGCGGAGTGTCTTGCGGCGATATATGTGTCTGCGACAAATATCTGGAGCATGATTTTGATCTGACCGATATCGGCTATAAGCCTTGCGAAAAGCCGGCGCAGAAATATATTTTTGAAGCCGATGAAGAACTTTTAAAGCTTATAGTAAATCTGATGCCCGGCATAAAGCGGGGAACGGCAGTGACAGGCGACCGTTTTGTCTGCAACAGCGAATACCGTGAGTTTTTGAAAAAAGAATTCGGTGCTATGTGCTGTGACATGGAGACAGCTGCAATAGCGTATGTATGTGAGTTTGCAGCCGTACCGTTTGCCGCGGTGCGCCAGATATCCGATGACGCTGGAGAAGACGCCGCAGAAAGCTACAGACGGTCAAATAATTCCGGTGAAATATCACTATTTGAATTTTTGCTTGAGATAATAAATGCCGAGGCAGGCCGTTGAAATTAGCGGGGACGGAAATAAACCGCGAAGCATTCGGCACGATGCGCTGACACTTTTGCTTTCCGTAGTTTCGGCAGACATTAATAAAGATATTTTATCCTTACCCGAAGAGGATAAATTGCTTAAAATTTGCTGAAAATTTAGGATAATACGCCGAAAACATGTTTAAAAATTGTTTTTACAGTAATTTTAAGATTAAAAGGGATTGATTTTTTTAAAAAAGTATGGTAAATATATATAGTACAAGCTTTGATAACAGTTTGAGCTGTGTACGCTAAGCTTTCAAACGAGTTATTCGTTGAAAATTATTTTTTGGAGGTTCAAAAAAATGAACAAAACAGAATTAGTAGCAGCTATTGCAGACAAAGCCGGTATTGCCAAGAAGGATGCTGAAAAGGCTCTCGGTGCTTTTATCGACACTGTTTCTGATGAGCTTAAGAAAGGCGAAAAAATTCAGCTCGTAGGTTTCGGCACTTTTGAGGTCCGTGAACGTGCCGCAAGAACCGGAATCAATCCGCAGACTAAGAAGACCATCGAAATCCCTGCTTCTAAAAATCCTGTTTTTAAAGCCGGCAAGGCCCTCAAGGATTCTATTGCAAAATAAATTGAATTTAATAAGCCGTCCGTAAGGGCGGCTTATGATTTACATAGGTGGAATTTTATGCGACTTGACAAATACTTGAAGGTTTCCCG
>USHL01000034.1 GCA_900554525.1 uncultured Oscillospiraceae bacterium
CTGTGACTGCGGCTCTTCTGGCGGTTTTCATTATCGTAAAGCTGACATCACGGACGGCGGACTCAAAGCTCAGCTATATGCCGTCATCCTCATTTACCGAAACCTCCTCTGGCGAACTTGTTGCCCCGCCCGAAGAAGACGAAGAAGAGACGGCAAACGGTCCTCAGCTCATCATCTCATCGCCGGCAAGCGACAAGCTCACGGTCACAGAACCTGAAATAACATTTACGGGTTCTTCTGATCCGGCAAAGCCGCTCACCGTCAACGGAACGGCTGTTCCGCGCGGCGAAAACGGTATTTTCACCTATACAGCCGAGCTTAAGGTCGGTGACAACAGCTTCGTATTCGAGCATAAGGATGTTACAAAAACTTATGTTATTACCTACCGTTATGCCGTCATCAAGACGTATTCGCCGTCTTCTGCTCAGAATTACCCTAGCGGCTCAACGCTTGTAGTAAGCGTAACGGCACGCAAAGGCAGTACCGTTACCGCTTCCCTCAACGGTCAGACAATAACACTGACCGCCTCCTCCGGCAGCGGCGACTTCATCGCCTACAACGGAAAATTCAGCTTGGTAAATACCGGCGCAAAGGACCTAAACCTGGGCAAAATCAAATATACTGCCACTCATGCCGGCGTGACAGATACATATTATTCCGGCGATATCGTCTGCAAGCGCAACAGCATAATTGTAGACTATGACCCCAATGCCACACCGAGCGGCGGGAAATATATGAATGTCGGCTCCGGATATATAGCCGAAATAGTTTCCTACAATGCCGAAACCTTCGACGGCAATGTACCGGTGATTGACGACTCGGTAGACTGGTCGCGTCCTACCAACAACTATCTTCCAAAGGGTACGGTAGATTACTGCAGCACAGGATATTTAAGCTATAACGGCAAAAACTATGCTACGCTGCGTGCAGGCTACCGCGTGTACACCGAACGCAAGGATGACCCGCGCGACGGAACAAAGGCGGTAATAAAGCAGTATGCCGGCACCCTGCCCGACCATAATGAAATTTCCGTAGACAGCATAAATAATAACGGCAGCCATACCGTATTTACATTCGACTGCCTTTGGAAAGCGCCTTTCTACTTTGATTTAAGAGACCAAAAATATAACAACCCCTCAGACCAAAATTATACCGTAAGCGAGGTGACCTTCAATTATATTGATATAACCTTCTGCTATGCCACCGTTTTCAACGGTGAAACGTTATCAGGGGAAAAGACTATTCAAATACCTGATAATCCCGTCTTCCAATCAACGGCAACAATCATTCCCAATAAAGCCGAAGACGGCAGCATAATGGATATCACCGTCAGACTCTTCCTCCATAAAACCGGCGCATTTTACGGCTGGGATTCCTATTATAACTCCAACGGTCAGCTCTGCTTTGAGTTTCTTAATCCTAAATCCGTCACGGCAAATGCCGAAAAGCCCTACGGCGTAGAAAATCTCAACGGCATCAAGATATTTATCGACGCCGGACACGGCGGCATAGACTCAGGCGCGCCGGGCTTTGATTCCAAAAACCACAGCGAAAAGATACAGAATCTTGTCCTCGCCAATAAAATCAAGGCCGAGCTCGAAAGTCTGGGCGCTTCCGTTTATATCAACCGTACCGACAATAACACCATAAGCTCTGCCGACGATAAAATCCAAATGCTCAAGCAGGTAAAGCCCGACTACTGCATTGCCATACACCACAATGCCAGCACCTCATCCTCTCCTAACGGTTTCGGCTCATACTATTTCAACGCCTTTTCCAAAAACGCGGCGGAATTTGTCAAGGACCGCACCTTTAATACAAATATATATAAAAGCGCCAGCCTGCAGTGGCACTATTACTTTATGGCGCGCACCACCAACTGCCCGGTAGTTCTTACCGAAAACGGCTTCATTTCAAATCCGGATGATTATGAAAACATAATCAGCGACGAAAAGAATACCGAAAAGGCCAAAGCCATCACTCAGGGAATAGTCGATTATTTTCTCTCAATAAGCCAAACTATGTCCGCTCCTTAAGGGGCGGACATAGCTGTGAAAGGATAAAAAATGTCTGAAAACACCTTTTTAAAGGGAAAAATACTCCCTCCGCTCATAAAATTCGCACTGCCGCTGATGTTTTCACAGCTTCTTCAGGCGCTTTACGGAGCAGTAGACCTCATCGTTGTAGGTCATTACAGCACCACTGCGGATTTTTCCGCCGTTGCTACCGGAAGTCAGCTTATGCAGGGCATTACCGGCATTATAATCGGTCTCACTACTGGCGTCACCATTCTCATAGGACAAGCCATCGGCGCCGGAGACAAAAAACGGGCCGGAGATATTTCTGCGGGAATGGTCAAGCTTTTAACAATAGTTTCCGCCGTTTTTTTCTTTATACTTTTCTTTTTGGCTCCGCAGGCATTGAAGCTTTTAAAGCTGCCGGACGCCGCTATGGTGCCGGGCACAAATTACGTCAAAATCTGTACCGCCGGAATTCTCTTTATTTCTGCCTATAACGCAATAAGCGGGTTGTTCAGAGGCGTCGGCGATTCAAAAATGCCGCTTGTTTTCATACTTATAGCCTGCATAATAAATATTATCGGCGACCTGATACTTGTCGGGATTTTCAAAATGGGTGCTGCCGGAGCTGCAATAGCAACTGTAGCGGCTCAGGCCATAAGCGTCATTTTTTCGGTAATATATATAAAGAGAGGCGCTCTGCCGTTTGAGATTACACGTCAGAGCTTTAAGGCGCGGGGCAGTATCGCACGCATACTGAAGACCGGAATGCCGATAGCTATGCAGGATTTCCTAACGCGCGTTTCCTTTCTCATTCTGACCGCTATCCTCAATTCCCTCGGTCTTATAGCTTCGGCAAGCGTAGGTATTTCCGAAAATCTGTTTCTGTTCCTTTCGATTATTCCAATGTCGTTTATGTCGGCGCTGGCCGCATTTGTCGCGCAGAATACCGGCGCCGGGAATCATAAGCGGTCTCTCGGTGCGCTTAAAACGGCCGCAGCTATTTCATTTTGCTTCGGCTTTCTTATTTTCTGCGCCACTTTCTTTATCCCTGAAACATTGGCAGGAATATTTGAAAAAAATCCCGAAGTCATTACGGCAGCAGGAAAATATTTACGCGGCTGCTCCTTTGAGCATCTTTTTATCAGCATTACATACTGTCTTCTGGGCTATTTCAACGGCCTCGGAAAAACCAATTTTGTAATGATACAGGGTATCGTTACAGCCTTTGCGGTAAGGATACCCATCTCCTATCTTTTCAGCCGTGATACAGTGCCGAATCTTTTCAAAATCGGAACAGCCGTACCTGTTTCGGCGGCGTTCTGTCTGATTTTATGCTGTGTTTATATGCTGCATATCAAAAAGTCATTTAAAACCTTGAATTATGACGGATAACATTGTATAATGTAATGTAATTCTTTTTAAACGCGGAGGTAACTTAATATGGTCAAAGCTGTTGTAGGTGCAAACTGGGGCGATGAGGGCAAGGGCAAGATTACCGATATGCTCGCAAGCGGCGCAGATATAGTCGTCCGTTTTCAGGGCGGAGCCAATGCCGGCCATACCATAAAGAACAATTACGGGAAATTTGCGCTGCACACACTGCCGTCCGGTGTATTCAACGAGGGTGTTATAAACTGCATAGGAAACGGCGTAGCCCTTGATGTGGATAAGCTTTTAAACGAGTATAACGGCGTTATCTCCCGCGGTGTGCCCGCTCCGAAGCTTATGGTGTCCGAGCGCTGTCAGATGGTAATGCCATATCATGTTCTTTTCGATGTTTATGAAGAAGAACGGCTCGGAAAAGCCGGTTTCGGCTCAACCAAGTCGGGAATAGCCCCGTTCTATTCTGATAAATATGCCAAAATCGGCTTTCAGGTCTGCGAATTGTTCGATGAAAAATCTCTCCGCGAAAAGCTCGAACGTGTACTTGAGGTCAAAAATATTTTAATTGAAAATCTCTATCACAAGACGCCGCTTTCGGCAGATGAGATTTTCGATAAAATGATGGAATGGAAAAAAGGCCTTGAACCCTTTGTGGGCGACGTGCGCAAGCTTGTATACGAAGCCGATAAAGAGGGGAAAACCATTCTGCTTGAAGGCCAGTTAGGCTCGCTTAAAGACGCCGATCACGGAATATATCCTATGGTCACCTCCTCTAATACGATAGCCGCCTACGGCGCGGTGGGAGCAGGACTTCCCCCCTACTCCATAAAGGAGATTTACACCGTCATAAAGGCTTACTCCTCAGCGGTAGGAGCCGGCGCGTTTGTCAGCGAAATATTCGGTGACGAGGCAAAAGCTATGCGTGACCATGGAGGAGACGGCGGCGAATACGGCGCCACCACCGGCAGACCCCGCAGAATGGGCTGGTTCGACTGTGTTGCAACCCGCTACGGCTGTGAAGTACAGGGCACTACTAACGCGATTCTTACGGTTGTCGACGCGCTTTCGTATCTTGATGAAATCAAGGTCTGCACCGGTTATGAAATAGACGGTAAGGTTACCCGTGACTTCCCCGTTACGCCTCTGCTCGAAAAGGCCAAGCCGGTGCTTACCGCGCTTCCCGGCTGGAAATGCGATATAACCGGAATCACAAAATACTCAGACCTGCCCGAGAACTGCCGCAGATATATCGAGTTTATTGAAAAAGAAATAGGCTTTAAAATCACTATGGTCAGCAACGGGCCCGCACGCGAAAACATTATCGTAAAGGAATAATTTCAAATGAACTTTACACCTGTCGACAATAACGGGACAGTAGACGGCTTCTGCCTGATAAAAAATCTCGATAAAAAAACCACCTCAAAAGGCGATACATACCTCGACTTGACACTGAGCGACTCAGGCGGTGAAATAAACGCCAAACTGTGGCGCTATACCAAAGAGGTGCATGGCGAATACACTGCCAACGAGCTGGTAAAAATAAGAGGGCTGATTTCACAGTATAACGGCTCCGATCAGCTGAAAATAGAACGAATACGCCATGTAACGCCGGAGGACGGCGTAGATCCCGGAGATTTCGTCAAATCAGCGGATTATTCCGGCGAGCAGATGTTCAATGAGCTTTACAGAATATCCGAAAGCTTTTCGGACCCCGAGCTCAAAAGTCTGGTTACCGCCGTTTTAAATGATTACCGGCTTCCGATGCTATATTGGCCTGCCGCTTTCAAGCTTCATCATGCCGTCCGCGGCGGTTTGCTGCTGCACACTCTTTCGATTGTCCGTCTGGCGGAAGCCGTATGCGGCATTTACCCCTTTGTAGACCGTGAGCTTCTTATTTCCGGCGCCATCCTTCACGACATTGCCAAGCTGTCTGAATTTAAGGTCGCCGATACCGGCATTGCAACCGGTTATTCTAATGAAGGAAACCTTTTGGGACATCTCGCAATGGGAGCTATGGTAATCGACAGATATGCGGAGAAACTGGGGATCAGCAAAAAAACAGCAACGCTGCTCGAGCACATGGTGCTTTCGCATCACGGCGAGCCCGAATTCGGCGCAGCCGTACGCCCGATGTTTATCGAAGCGGAACTGCTTTCAGAGCTTGACCTTATGGACTCCCGCATCTACGAAATGCGCGAGGCGGTTTCCGCCGCGCAGCCGGATGACTTTTCCAACCGCGTCTGGGCTATGGATAACCGCAAGCTTTTCAATCACACAAGAACGGATTTAAACAAGAAAACAAAATTATTTTAAAAAAGGAGTTTTAAAAATGAAAATAACAAAGGATATGCTCATAGGCGAAGTTTTGGATATGGACAGCACCGCCGCCGAATATTTCTTTGAAATCGGCATGCACTGCCTCGGCTGCCCCGCCTCCCGCGGAGAAAGCATAGAGCAGGCCTGCGAGGTTCACGGAACCGACTGCGACGCCCTTATAGAAAAGCTTAACCGTCATTTTGAAAGTAAATGATGCCGGCTTTAGGCAAAAGACTTGAAACTATCGCCGCCCTTGTGCCTCAGGGCGCAAGGGTGTGCGATGTAGGGACCGATCACGGTTATCTTGCGATTTATCTTAAGTCAAGCGGCATCGCCGAGCAGGTAATCGCCACCGATATACGTCTCTCACCTCTTGAAAACGCCCGCGCCAATATTCTGAAGTCGGGCGCTTCCGGCATTGAAACCCGCCTTTGCGACGGCCTGAGCGGCGTTTCAAAGGGCGAAGCCGATACCGTAATTATTGCCGGAATGGGCGGGGAGGTCATTTCCGGCATACTTGCCTCCTGCGATTGGGTAAAGGAAATACCCACCGTAATTTTACAGCCCACCACCTCCGCCGAAGCTCTGAGACGCTTTTTGGCGGAAAACGGCTTTGAAATAAAAAAGGAACCCGCTGTTTCCGAAAACGGCAGGGTGTATTCGGTTATACTCACTTGCTGCACCGGCAATTTCACAGCCGTGCCGGAATATACTTATTATACCGGAAAACTCGACCCGTCCGATTACGACGGGCTTTTATCTTTAAAAAAACAGCAGAAACGCTTCAAAAACTGCGCCGATGCTGTTCAGGGCATAAAGGGCAGAGAAAATGAATGGCGCAAATTCAAAGCTCTTGCCGAAAGCATCGGCAATACAGCTGATTCCGCTTTCCGTTTTGCCGAGGTGAAAAGCGCGGAAGAGCTTGCGGAATGTCTCGAAATCCGCCGCAGGGTTTTTACGGAAGAAAAACAAATCCCTGAGAATATCGAGCGTGATTCACTCGATTTATCCTGCACACTTTGCAGCCACTTCCTGCTGCGGCACGGCAATACGGCTGTCGGCACGCTGCGCTGTGTTAAGGATAATAATACCGTCAAAATACAGCGTTTCTGTATCCTTCCCGAATACCGCGCTCTCGGCTTGGCTTCGCTTATGCTCACCGGGCTGGAAACGCAGTACAGGCAGCAGGGAATAACAAAACTATCTGCCGACGCGAAATATAATGTCCGCGCGGTATATGAAAAAAACGGATATTCAGCGGTTTCAGAAATCTTTATTGAAGCGGGAACCGGGCATATCAGAATGGAAAAGCATATTTAAAGGGGGCAGACCGCTTTGGCCTTTGACGGCGGTTTTCTAAAAAAAATCACCGATGAGCTAAGCTCGGCGTGTGACGCGCATATCGATAAAATATACCAGCCGTCAAAGGATGAGCTGGTACTTTTGCTGCGTAAAAAGGGCTTTTCCGAAAGACTGCTGATAACGGTAAAGCCCGGCTCGGCGCGTATGCATTTCACCGAAAACCGTTATGAAAATCCTCAGACCCCGCCGAACTTTTGTATGCTGGCAAGGAAATACCTGTCAGCGGCAAAGCTCACCGAAATAAGACAGCCCGGACTTGAAAGATTAGCCGAGCTCATATTTACCGCCTCCAACGAAATGGGCGATATTGTGGATTTACGGCTCATCTGCGAATTTATCGGCAATAAAGCCAATATTATACTTGTAGGAGCCGACGGTCGCATAATTGATTCACTCCGTCATTCCGACCCGGAAACCGCTGAACGTATGATACTGCCTGGGGCTGTCTATGAATATCCGGCGAAAGCTGAAAAGCTCAATCCGCTGACCGCGCCTGCCGCCGAACTGTGCGAATGCGCTTTAAATACCGAAGATACCGTAAAGGCTCTGCTGAACGGAATAGACGGCTTTTCCCCTCTTATCTGCCGTGAGGCGGCATACAGAGCCGCAAGCGCTTCTTTGGAAAGCGCCCTCGCCGGTATTTTAAGCGATCTTAAAGGCGCCGGCAGACCGACGCTTGTTAAAAAGCCGGACGGCTCACCCTTTGAATTTTCCTATACAGACATCGCACAGTACGGAAAAGAATACGAAAAACAGTATTACGAAAGCTTTTCCGCCCTGCTCGACGCTTTTTTCTCCGCGCGCGACAATTCCGACCGAATCAGACGCGCAGCGGGAGATATAATAAAGCTCGTAAACAATCTCCGTACCCGTACCGAAAAAAAGCTTGCTCTAAGACTTGAAGAGCTGAAGGCCACCGAAAACCGCGAAGATCTGCGGATATACGGCGAGCTTATCAAGGCGAATCTCTATAATATAAAGAACGGCGCTTCCTTTGCCGAAGTACAGAACTATTACGACAGCGAGCTGAAAACCATTCGCATACCGTTAAATCCCGCCCTTACTCCGCAGAAGAATGCCGCAAAATATTTTAAGGATTATAAAAAGACCTACACGGCACAGCAGACTCTGACTGCACTCACCCAAAAAGACCGCGAAGAGCTCGAATATTTCGATTCGGTGTCCGACAGCATCTCACGCAGCTCTACACTCGCCGAAATAAGTGAAATACGTGAAGAACTCCGCGATGCCGGATATATCAGGTCGGCCCCCGCGAAGCGAAAAAAAGCCGGCACGCTGTCTGCTTTCAGGGAATATACCTCCGCCGAGGGATATAAGATTCTTGTCGGCAAAAATAACCGGCAGAACGATATTATCACAACCTCTTTAGCGGCTAAAAACGATCTGTGGTTCCACGTAAAAAACATTCCGGGCTCGCATGTCGTGGTATTCTGCGGCGGCAGGGATGTGTCTGACGAAACGGTCTTACAGGCGGCGCGTCTGGCCGCCGAAAACTCAAAGGCCGCGTCTTCCTCGTCGGTTCCCGTGGATTACACACCCGTAAGGTTTGTCAAAAAACCGAGCGGCGCCAAGCCCGGAATGGTCATATACACCACCAATAAAACCATATTTGTCACGCCCGGGGCCTCTGACGGAAAGGAATGAGCAAAATGGAGATAGGCGTTTCAACCTCCTGCTTTTATCCGCTTGAAACCGAGCTGTCGTTTGAGAATCTCGGCAAAGCCGGTGTTAAAACAGCTGAAATCTTTTTCAATGCCAACTGCGAATTCAAGCAAAGCTTTGTCGACATACTGCTTGATATTCAGAAAGAATACGGTATAAAGGTTGTCTCGGTTCATCCGCCGATGTCTGTTGCGGAATCCTTTATGATCTTCTCTGCCTACGAACGGCGCTTTTATGAGGCTGAGGAGGATTACCGCCGCTACTCCGAGGTCGCCGCACAGTTCGGCGCAAAGTATTTGATTATGCACGGCGGCAAGCCCAACGGCGTACTTACCGATGAAGAATACTGCGAAAAGTATATGCGTCTCAAGGAAACCACACGGCAGAACGGCGTCACCGTCCTTCAGGAAAACGTTGTCCGCCACCGGGCGGGCGAAATCGAATTTTTAAGAGCGCTGAAAAGCATTCTCGGTCCCGAGGCCGAATTCTGCATGGATATAAAACAGGCGGTGCGCTGCGGATACGATCCGGTCGCGCTTTCAGATGAATTGTTCGACAATATAAAGCATTATCACATCAGTGACCATTCCGTCGCCTCAGACTGCCTCCTGCCCGGCGACGGCGTGTTTGATTTCAGCGGTTTTTTCAGAAATATCGAAGGCCGCGGATATAACGGCGCCTGTATTATCGAGGTTTATAAAGATTCCTACAAAGACTACGGCGATATTTATAAATCGTATTCCAGGCTTCTGAACGGGAGGCGCTGAGTATGCTTGATATTCATTCGCATATCCTTCCCGGCGTTGACGACGGCGCAAAAAATTCAGACGAAGCCTTCCGAATACTCTGTGAAATGCAAAGACAGGGGATCACCGACGTTATCGCTACTCCCCATTTTTACCCTGATTCCGACAGCTATGACAGCTACTTCGGCCGTATTATTCCGGCGTATCAAAGCTTTAAAGCCGAATATACTGAAAAGCTTTCGGCAGGCGAAAAACTGCCGAATATTTATATCGGCAGTGAGGTTCTGTATTTCCGCGGTATATTATCAAGCGAGCGTATAAATGATTTCACTCTGAACAATTCGCGTTATCTTTTGCTTGAGCTTACCGACGGCGCCGTTGACGAAAAGCTCTTTGAAGAACTTTATATACTCA
>USHL01000035.1 GCA_900554525.1 uncultured Oscillospiraceae bacterium
CTTCCGATCTGGCGACCCGGAAACCCGCTTTAAAGAGGACGCGCTCAGAATACTGCGGCTTTTCCGCTTTGCCTCGGCGCTCGGCTTCAGCCCCGAAAAAAACACCCTCGAAGCGGCGCTCGGCTGCGCGCCGCTTTTAACAAAAATCAGCGCCGAAAGAATAAGCGCCGAGCTTTTAAAAACACTGTGCGGTGCCGACCCCGCCGCCCTTGCTCCCCTAACAAACCGCGGAGGGCTGGAATTTTTAGGGGTGTACGGCAGGCCCGATTACCACAAGGTAAAGCTGCTGAACGCAAACGCAGACCTCGCTCTTTTCGCCTTTCTTTACTCGGCCGGAGCCGATATCCCGCAGGTGCTTAAGCGCCTTAAGCTGCCGAATAAGACAAAAGCGTTTGCCGCGGGGCTTCTCCCGCTTTTGGAAATGCCCGTTTGTAAGACCAAATACGCAGTCAAGGAAGCTCTTTTCCGTTACTCACCTGAGCTTTTCAGCTCATACCTGCAAATCCGTACCGTCTTTTTCGGCGACGACACCTCCCGCGCCGCGACTCTGCTTTCCGAAATACTCGCGAACGGCGAGCCGTACCGTATATGCGACCTTAAAATCAGCGGCAAAGAGCTTATAAAGCTCGGTATAAGCGGCGAAAGGATCGGTGAAACGCTTGAAGCCCTGCGCCGTATGGTCTCGGCCGACCCCCGGCTCAACACAGAGGAACTGCTCCTTGAAAAGGCCGAAGAATTAAACCGTAACTAAATTGCAAAAGCGCCATAAACTGTAATGTACAGCAAAGGCGCTTTAATTTTTTATACGGGCAGTGATATGAATGATAAAGGTAACCGTCACAGGCGGAGACCAGCGCTTAAGAATTGCCGCAAAGCGGCTTGAAGAAGCGGGCCTCGAGGTGGACACAGTCGGTCTTTACAGCGGCGACGCCGCGGTTTTCGAAAACAGCGACGTTATACTTCTGCCGGTCCCGACCACAAAGGACGGCGAAACGGTCTTCGCTCCGTTTTCCGAACGCAGGATTTATCTTTCGGAAATAGACCGCCGCACCGGCAAAAATCAGCTTATTTTATGCTGCAACTACCGCTTTGAGGGAAAGAACTGTGTCGACTACGGCAAGCTTGACGGCTACTCTCTCTTGAATGCCGTTCCTACCGCCGAGGGAGCGATAAAGCTCGCCATAGAAAGGACTCCCTTTACCCTCTGGCGCTCAAGGGTGCTTGTAATAGGCTTCGGACGGGTCGGAAAGGTGCTTGCACAAAGGCTTCAGGCGCTCGGCTGTCTCGTTACCGTCAGCGCCCGGAAGTCCGCCGATTTCGCCATGCTCGACACCCTCGGGATTAATCACATAAATACCGAAAAGCTCAACGAGCTGCCGCTCGGCTACGACATAATATTCAACACCGTAGACGCGGCGGTGATAAACAATACCGCCCTGGAACGCTGTACCGCAGAGCTTATAATCGACCTTTCCTCTAAGGGAGGGCTTGATCTGTCGGCCGCAAAAAGCCTCGGCATTGACGCCTTCGCCGCTCCGGGACTTCCCGGCATCACCGCGCCGCGCACCGCCGGCGAGATACTCGCCGAAACTGTTTTGCAGCTGATAAATTCATATTTTTAAAAAAGAGGAGAACGCTATGAAAGCTATAACGCTCGGCTATGCGTTCTGCGGCTCCTTCTGCACCATAAAACAGTCCCTCGCGGCGTTAAAGGAGCTCGCAGCGCTTGACATAAAAATAAAGCCGATAATGTCGCAGATAGTGTATAACACCGATACCCGCTTCGGAAAGGCCGCCGACCTCATTAAAGAAGTGGAGGAAATCTGCGGCGAAAAGATAATCCACGATATCGCCGCCGCCGAGCCGATCGGTCCCAAGGCCCTGCTCGACCTTATTGTGGTCGCTCCCTGCACCGGCAATACCATCGCCAAAATAGCGCTGGGAATAACCGACACCCCGGTTACTATGGCGGTAAAGGCCCACCTGCGAAACAACCGCCCCGTAGTGCTCGGCATCGCCACCAATGACGCCCTCGGCGCCTCGGCCAAAAACATAGGCATTCTGCATAACACCGGCAATATATTCTTCGTGCCCTACCGGCAGGACGACCCGTTCGGCAAAAACAATTCGCTGGTCTGCGATTTCAGCCTGATAAAGGCCACCGCCGAAAAGGCACTGGCCGGCGAGCAGCTGCAGCCGGTGCTGATTTAAACCGAAAGCGCGGAGTTTTCTCCGCGCTTTTTAATATTATTTATTAGTGCTCCTGATGAAATATAAAAACCGCCTGCAAATGCAAGCGGGAAACTATATGTTTATTTTAAATAGAAAGAAGGCAAGCCGCACCGATAACACTTCAGAAATGATTTTAGTATATTTTACGGTGTATTTCAGATTAATTGTATACTTCGGCGCCGTTTAACCTATTAATCAATTATTTGCTATATTTGTTTACCAGCTCATCATATTTTTCAGGTGTGATTTGATTATTTTTATCTGCTTGGTAAAGCTTAAAGCTTCCACCCTCTGAAATCCGAACACATATGTTGCCATCTTCCATAAGATACAAAATAAACTTTTTACCGGCAATACTGATATTTATAGGCTTATTTGTTGGAAAAACCATTAACTCATGCAATTTGTCAGAAGGATAATCGCTTTTATATCGGTATTTTGCAAACAAGTCGAAATCGTCTTCACCGATAATTATTTCCGGAACAGCTCCGTCGTCAATTATCGTACAGCTCTCAACATCTTCTATCGAATTTGCACCCATATCAAAAAGCAATGAACCTTCTTCGAAATACTTACTCGTATCAGCGTGATTTCTGCAAGAGCATAATGCTATAAGAAGCAAAAAACAAGTAGATAATAATAGTGTTTTTTTCACATCAACAACCCCTTTTTACAATCATACCATTTATAAACTGTTAAATCAAGTGAAAATTTCCAAAATATGATATCTGTTCCCGAAATGGCGCCGGACGGCGAGCAGCTGCAGCCGGTGCTGACATGGCATAAAAAACGGACAGACGTTTTCAGTCTGTCCGTGATTTTTTATTTTGCGAAAAATTTATCATAATAGCCCATTACAAAAATAAATAGTATAATGAACGGAAGTATCCACTTGCAGTAAAATTTCGCCCACTTCGGGAAACGCAGCCCGCGTTCGCCGGTGTTGGCCTCCGCAAGGAAATTATTCCAGCCCCAGCCCCGCTTTGAAACGCAGAAAAGCAGATACACAAGCGAGCCGAGCGGCAAAAGGGTATTGGAAACAATGAAATCCTCAAGATCCTGTATTGTACTGCCCTCGCCGAACGGCTGAAAGCCGCTCAGAAGATTAAAGCCGAAAACGCAGGGCAGGCTCAGCACTGCTATGACTATGCCGTTGACCAATATTGCCTTTTTGCGGCTCCAGCCCCACAGATCCATCGCAAAGCAGATTATATTTTCAAATACGGCGATAACCGTCGAAAGCGCCGCAAAGCTCATAAACACAAAGAAAAGGGCGCCCCACAGCCTGCCGCCGGACATCTGGTTGAAAACATTCGGCAGCGTCACAAAGACAAGCCCCGGACCCTGCGTCTGGTCTACGTTAAAGGCAAAGCATGCGGGGAAGATTATAAGCCCCGACATCATAGCTACCAGTGTGTCGAGCGTAGTGATTGTGGCGGCCTCACCGGTCAGACGGCGCTCCTTGCCGATATAGCTGCCGAATATCGCTATCGCCCCGATGCCGATGCTCAGGGTAAAGAACGCCTGCCCCATCGCGGCGTAAAGCGCCTCGCCGATGCCCTCCTCGGCAAGCCTGCCGAAATCCGGCTTCAAGAAAAATTTAAGACCCTCCGCACCGCCGGGCAGTGTCGCGCTGCGGACGCAGAGTATACCCATTATCAAAAACAGCAGCACCATCATGACCTTTGTGATGCGCTCCACACCGTTTTTAAGCCCTAACGAACAGACGCCGAAGCCTATCACGATGGAAACCAGCATCCAGATTATCTGCTCGCCCGGCGCCGCCAGCATATCGTTGAAGACCTGCCCGACGCCTTCCGGGTCAAGACCTGTAAAAGTGCCTTTTGCCATTTTAACAAAGTAATTCATCATCCAGCCGCTTACAACGGTATAAAAGAGCATAAGCATATAGTTACCGAGCATTGCGGCATATCCCTCAAGATGCCATTTGGTGCCCTTAGGCTCAAGCACTCTGAAGGAGCTTGCCGCCGATTTCTGCGAAGCGCGGCCGACCGCCAGCTCCATCACCATTATCGGTACTCCCATAATGACCAGAAACAGAAGATATATCAGCACAAAAGCGGCGCCGCCGTACTGACCGGTTATGTAGGGAAAGCGCCATACATTCCCGAGCCCTATCGCACAGCCGGCCGAAATCAGAATAAAACCGAACCGCGAAGCGAATCTTTCACGTTCCATACTATCCTCTCCTCAAACGATATCGACAGTTAAAATTATACAGTAAAAGCATAAAATGTCAAGGCACATTTTATATAAAGTTTTATATTGAAATATAGTTACCGATTCGTTATAATATTCTAAAATGTCTTTTATGGAGGAAATTTTATGGAACAGCTGTATAAAAAAATCAGACGTATAAGCCGTTCGGTTTCTCCCGAAAACTTTACCGGAGAAAAGGGCTGCGGCGGGGCGGCGGAAGAAGGAACCGGAAAAAGCTTTGCACGCGATTTAGGCATCGTATGGAAAATTTCACCGTCAGCAGTTATAAAATCCGGTGAAAACTTCACGCTTGCCGATATACACGGTGAAGGAATTATACGGCATATCTGGATTACCGACTCTTCGCCTGCCAACCGCCTTCTTGTACTGCGTATGTATTGGGACGGAAGCTCCGCACCGTCTGTCGAGGTGCCGCTCGGCGACTTCTTTGCGGCGGCGGAATATCAGAATTACTCACCTGTCGTTTCGGAAACCGTATGTGTAAATCCCAAGCGGGGCTTCAACTGTTACTGGGAAATGCCCTTTTACCGAGAGGCCAGATTTACTCTCGAAAATATTTCCGACGGTGACATTACGGTATATTACCAAATCGACTACACGCTTGAAAGCCTGCCGGAGAACTGCATGTATTTCCACGCTCAGTTCCGGCGCTCAAATCCGTTACCCTACAAACAGGTGCATACCCTGCTCGACGGAATAAGCGGCGCCGGCGCTTACATCGGCACCTATATGTTCTGGGGAGTCAACAACAACGGCTGGTGGGGTGAGGGCGAAATCAAGTTTTACCTTGACGGAGACAAGGATTTTCCGACCATATGCGGCACCGGCACCGAGGACTATTTCTGCGGCTCGTGGAATTTCGATACAGGCGGAAGATATCAGGAATTCTGCACCCCATACTGCGGCATGCCGAAAGTCATCCGCCCCGACGGACTTTACAGCACAAATCAAAGGTTTTCGCTTTACCGCTGGCATATTAAAGACCCTATATACTTCAGCGAGGATATCCGCATCACCATACAGGCGCTCGGCTGGAGAAGCGGCGGAAGATACCTGCCGCTTCAGGACGATATTTCTTCAGTTGCATATTTTTATCTCGACCGCTGCTCCGATATTTCCGGTACTTTACCCGATAGGGACGGCCTTGAGCTGATATAGCAGACCTTTATGCAAATATATAATAAAAAATGCTTTTCCGGCGCGCGTACTAAAACTCCGGCAAACAAAAAGCCCCGCACGCGAATAGCGTGTCGAGGCTTTTGACTGGCGCGCTGAGAGGGACTCGAACCCCCGACCCTCTGCTTAGAAGGCAGATGCTCTATCCAGCTGAGCTATCAGCGCAAAAGCTTTTTCAAGCGAAGATTATTATATCACAGCAAATACAAATAATCAAGCAAAATCTGCTATTTTATCCTTGAATACATTTTCATATCAAGTATCCTGCCGTTTTTCTCGGCATTGCTGCGAAGCAGCCCCTCGAACTGAAAGCCCGATTTTTCGAGCACGCGGCAGGAGGCGGCGTTATAAGCGAACGGCTCGGCGAAAAGCCTTATTATGTCGGTGTTTTCAAAAACATAGTCACAGGCACTTCGAACTGCCGACGACGCAATTCCCCTGCCCCAAAACGGCTCTCCGATATAATATCCCACCTCGGCGGTGCGGTAATGAATATTGTCGCACCGATAAATACCGACGCTTCCGGCCAGCCGGCCCTCATATTCAACCGCAAAGGCAAAGACCCTGTCCTTATCGGCCGCGAGCGTTGCGGAAATAAATTCCTTGGCGTCTGCCACAGTGTAGGGATAGGGTATACCGTCCCTGAGATTGTCAAGAACCGCTTTATTGCCGATTACGGCGGCAAGCGCCTCGGCGTCGCCGAGGCGCCATTCTCTTATAACAGCGCTCATAAGATATTCCTTTCAGTTTACTCTTTATCAGTGTCGAGCGAAATTGCAAGCTCCTTAAGCTGTGCCGAATCCACCTCGGAGGGAGCGCCCGACATAAGCTCGCTTGAATTGGATACCTTCGGGAAAGCAATGACATCGCGCAGATTATCGCAGCCGCACATAAGCATCGCAAGGCGGTCAAGGCCTATGCCCATTCCGCCGTGGGGCGGCGCCCCGTATTTAAAGGCGTCGGTCAGGAAGCCGAACTTCTGATACGCTTCCTCATCCGAAAGCCCTAAGGCAGAAAACATATGCTTTTGCAGCTCGGGGTCGGTGATTCTGATAGAGCCGCTTGAAAGCTCTATGCCGTTAAGCACCAAATCGTAGGCGTCGGCAAAAACCTTTTCCGGTTCGCTGTCAAGATACTGTATACACTCGTCAAGAGGCTTGGTGAACGGGTGATGCATGGCGTCCCAGTTTCCGGTATCCTCATTGTATTCAAAGAAGGGGAATTCGGTAATCCACAGGAAATTGAAGCCGTCGGGAATAATTCCGAGCCTGCGCGCCACGGTAAGTCTGTGTGCCCCGAGCACCGAAAGCGCCGTCTTTTTCTTATCCGCAACTATCAGCACCACATCGCCCTTTTCAGCGCCGGTGCGTTCATAGATCGCCTTTAACTCATCCGCGGTCATAAATTTAGCGAAGGAACAGTTAGGCTCATCCTCGACCCAGCGTATAAAGGCAAGACCCTTAGCGCCTATACCCCTCGCTTCCTCGGTAAGCTTGTCAATTTCCTTACGGGTGTAAACTCCGGCGGCGTTCTTAGCGGTTACCGCCCTGACGGTGCCGCCGTTTTTAACGGTATCGGCAAACACAGCGAAGCCGCAGCCTGCCGCTATATCCGAAATATCGCGTATCTTCATATCAAAGCGCGTGTCGGGCTTGTCCGAGCCGTAATTTTCCATCGCCTCGGTATATGTAAGCCGCGGCAGCGGAAGAGGAATATCTATGTCCAGCACCTCTTTAAAGAGACGTTTTACATATCCCTCCGCGATGCCGAACACATCCTCCCGCTCGACAAAGGACATTTCAAGGTCGATCTGGGTAAACTCCGGCTGACGGTCGGCCCGCAGATCCTCGTCGCGGTAACAGCGGGCGATCTGCATATATCTGTCAAAGCCGGAAAGCATCAGCAGCTGCTTGTAAAGCTGCGGGGACTGCGGCAGAGCGAAAAAGCTGCCCTTGTGCACCCTTGACGGCACAAGATAGTCCCTCGCGCCCTCGGGCGTCGATTTGATAAGAGTCGGGGTTTCTATCTCTATAAATCCGTTTTCGTCGAAATAGTCGCGGGTCACCTTGGTTATTCTGTGGCGCAGCATAATGTTACGCTGGAGCGGAGCGCGGCGCAGATCAAGATAACGGTATTTCAGCCGCAGCTCTTCGTTGGCGGCTGTCTCATTAAGTATTTCAAAGGGCGGAGTCTCGCTCCGGCCCAGAATTTTAAGGCAGTCGGTCTCGATTTCGATTTCCCCCGTCGGGATATCCCTGTTTACCGAGGAGCGCATTCGCACCCTTCCGCCCGCCATAAGCACAAACTCACTTCTGACCGACGCGGCTTTTTCAAAAATTTCCTTTTCGGTCGTATCGTCAAACGCAAGCTGGATTATTCCGCTGCGGTCTCTTAAATCAATAAATATAAGACCTCCGAGGTCACGCTGCCGCTGAACCCAGCCGCAGACGACCACCCTTTCGCCTATCCTGTCCTTTGTCAGCGTGCCGCAGTAATCGGTGCGCTTAGTGCCGTTCATTCTGTCAAGCTTCAAACTCAAACCTCACCTTTCTGCAAAACCGAATCGGTCAGCTCGCTGAGCGCCGCGGCGTTGACCGCCTTGAAAAGCGCCCCGGATAAATTATCAAGCCTTATATCGGTCTCCTCGCCGGTGCTCATATTTTTGAGACGCGCACCGCCGCTCAATATTTCATTGTCGCCGAGCACTACGGTAAACCTTGCGCCGCACTTATCGGCAAATTTAAGCTGAGCCTTAAGCCCGCGGCCGCATATATCGGTCTGTGCCTTAAATCCGTCGGCTCTTAGCTTTGCGCAAAGCTCTGTCGCTTTCAGCTCAGCCGCACTTCCCAGCGCGGCAATATATATATCACAGCAGGTGTCTTTAGGCAGCTCGGTTTTCTGCGCCTCCAGAAGCAGCATTATACGCTCGATTCCCATAGCAAAGCCGAGCGACGGCGTCGGCCGGCCGCCCATCTGCTCTATAAGACCGTCGTATCTTCCGCCGCCGCAGACAGTCGACTGAGCGCCTATCTCGCCGGAAACAAATTCAAAAACCGTGCGGGTATAATAATCCAACCCGCGGACTATATGCGGGTTTACGGTATATTCAATCCCCTGCGCCGAAAGATGCCTCTGCACACCCTCAAAATGCTCGCGGCAGCCGTCGCAGAGATAATCGGTAACCAGCGGCGCGCCCGAGGCTATTTCACTGCAAACCGGCGACTTGCAGTCGAGTATGCGCATCGGATTGCGTTCAAGACGGTCCCGACAGGTATCGCAGAGCGCATCGGAATGTTCACTGAAATAACTTTTCAGCGCCGCGGCATAATTTTTGCGGCAGTTCGGGCAGCCTATCGAGTTTATCTCAAGCGATATCTTTTCTATACCTACCGAGCGGAGCACCGCCGCCGCCAAGGCTATGACCTCCGCGTCGGCATTCGGCGCCGCCGCGCCTATACATTCCACTCCGAACTGATGGAATTCACGCAGCCTGCCCGCCTGCGGTTTTTCATAGCGGTAACAGCCGCCCGCATAACAGGCCTTGACCGGCAGGGCGCCGTTTGTAAGCCCCTTTTCAATCGCACAGCGGATAACTCCCGCAGTAAATTCAGGGCGCAGCGTTACAGAACGCCCGCCTTTATCCTCAAAGGTATACATTTCCTTCTGCACTACGTCGGTCGTATCCCCGACACTGCGCAGAAACACCTCCGTATGCTCAAACACCGGCACGCGGATTTCGTTAAAGCCGTAAAGACGGGCCGTTTCCAGCATCTGCCTTTCAACAAACTGCCACTTAAAGCTGTCCTGGGGCAAAACATCGGCAGTCCCCTTTACGGCACGGTTTATTTCAGACATTATAAAACCCCGTTTAACTGTTTTTTACTATATAACGCCAGTCAAGATCGCCGCGTTCAAGACCGTGAATCAGCATTTCGGCAGTGGCGATATTGGTGGCGAAGGGTATGTTATGCACATCGCACAGGCGCAGCAGCGACTGCTCATCCGGCTCGCTGGGCTTGGGATTCAGCGGATCGCGGAAGAAAAGCAGCATATCTATTTCATTGCAGCCGATGCGTGAGGCAATCTGCTGTGACCCCCCCTGAGAGCCGCTTAAAAAGCGGGTTATTTCAAGGCCGGTTGCCTCGGCTACCATTTTGCCGGTTGAGCCCGTAGCCACAAGATTATATCTGCTGAGAATACCGCAGTAAGCAATACAGAATTGTACCATAAGTTCTTTTTTAGCATCATGTGCTATC
>USHL01000036.1 GCA_900554525.1 uncultured Oscillospiraceae bacterium
CCCCAAAAAAGAGCGATACGAACGCCAGTACAATCAGCAGAACACCGTATTTAATTATATACTCCATACCGCTTCCCGCTTCTATATGATTTATAAGCTTTGCGATAAGAAATGGTATTAAGCATTCAACAACTACCTCGACCGCGACATACACGGGCGTAAGTATTGACGGAAGCTTATATTCCCTGACGCATCCGAACAGTCTTTTAATCATTATTATCCTCCATATTCTTTATAAATTTTTTCATTACGGCAAAAAAATCCGTAAGCTCGCCGTCCGAGACGCCGCGGCGCAGGCGCGCCTCCCGGCGTTCTATGTCCTCGGTAATCAATGTATGCACCCTTACAGCCTTTTCGGTAAGCACGATTTTTTTAAGACGCGCGTCGCTGTCAACGCTTTCTCTTGTTATAAAGCCGTTTTTTTCCATAAGCTTCAGAATATTGCTTGCGGTTGAACGCCTTATCGAAAATTCATTTTCAAAGTCCTTTTGAAAAATATCGCGGTCTTTATTTTGATAAAAGTAAGCTATCGCCCAGCCATGTACACCGTTCGGCCAATCAAGCCTTAAACCTCCGCGCGACCTTTCAACATCTCGCCTGATAAGATTTGAAAGCATTCTTATCTGAAAACCGATATCATTCTCCGGATTCAAAAAATCACCTCGCAAATTGTTAGCTTGCTAACTATTATAGCGTTTTGAGTTTTATATTTCAACAGTAATTTAGTAAACTTTCTGTGAATGGTTATTCATACAAAAAACGGCCGTCCTTTTAAAAAAGACAGCCGTTTTTAATTACTATTCTATTTGTTCTCCTCCGCCGAAACAGTAAAAACTTCCGTTCTCCGTCACCAAATCGTTTACATCACCCTCGGATATTTCGGAATAGGTTTTTTCATCAATCTCATATTCCTTATCTTCACCGTCTCCGGTCATAAACTCTGCATAGAACACCATTTTATGATGCGGATATTTAGGGTTTAAGCTATCGTATTTTATTTCACTTCGCTTATTGACTACCCTCGCCTTTTCGGAAAGCAAAACCGGTTTTTCCTGCGAAGTATCGAGCTTTGAGCGCATTCTTTTCCTGAACAAACGCCAATATGCCGAAAATGAGAGCACAAACGCCGCAATACATATAACTATAGACAGAACCGATACAATATCCTCGCCCATGCCTAACGCTCCTTAAAGCTTGGCGTTTTTCTCGAATGCCGCCTTTACGGCGTCCATAACAGCCGCCCTGAAGCCGGCGTTTTCCAGCGCGTGTACACCTGCTATCGTTGTTCCTCCCGGACTGCATACATCGTCCTTCAGCTCCGCAGGATGTCTGCCGGTCGAAGTAATAAGCTTACCCGCTCCGCTTATCGTACGCGCGGCATATTCAATAGCCTTGGCGCGCGGAAGACCGCATTCAACCGCGGCGTCTGCCATAGCCTCAGCAAAAATATATACAAATGCAGGGCCGCAGCCAGAAACCGCCGAAGCCGCGTCGATAAGCTTTTCGTCTATATGATCGGTAACCCCTGCCTTGCTGAGCGCCGCCGAAAAATCGGATATCTCATCCATAAAAACATCATCTGTGAACGAATAGAGGATAACCCCCTCGCCGATCGAAACAGGCGTATTCGGCATAATTCTGATCATAGGATACTTTGCGCCGAGCATTTCTTTATACTGTGAAATTTTAAGCCCCGCCGCCATAGTTATAAGCACAAAACGATCGCCTCTTGCCGCCAAAACCGGCGCGATTTCCGAAAGCAGCTGAGACATCATCTGCGGCTTTACTCCGAGAAAAATATACTTTGCCTCCGATGCCACGGTCCTGTTGTCCGCTGCACGGCAGCCAAGTTCCTCAGCAAGAGCCGAGGCCTTTGCCGCACTGCTGTCCGCCAGAAGTATCTCTTCTCCGTCCGCTGACTTTCGCACTGCGCGCACCAGCGCCGAGCCCATATTCCCCGTACCTATAAAACCGAATTTTGCATACGCCATTTTACTTTACCTACCTTATCTGACCGTTTCCGGTAATTATATATTTATATGAGTTCAACTCGCAAAGCCCCATCGGACCCCTTGCATGCAGCTTTTGGGTCGAAATTCCCATTTCACAGCCGAGACCGAATTCTCCGCCATCGGTAAATCTTGTAGACGCGTTTACATAAACAGCCGCCGAATCAACATGCGCGGTAAAATAATCAGCCGCGCTCCGGGACTTTGTAATTATGCAGTCGCTGTGATGAGTAGAATGAGCCGCGATATGACTTACTGCGCCTGAAACACCGTCTACCAAAGCCACCGCCATAATATAATCGAGAAACTCGGTGTCAAAATCGTTTTCCCCGGCAGGTACGGCGTTTATAATTCCGCATACCTCTTTGTCGCCTCTCAGCTCGACCTTACGGACCCGCTCCGAGCCGCATAACCGATTATAAAGTCTCGGCAGGAATTCCGCCGCAATACTGCGGTCTACAAGACATACCTCAGCCGCGTTGCAAACCGAGGGGCGGCTGGTTTTAGCGTTGTCTACAATATTGAGCGCCGTTTCAATGTCCGCATCCTTATCAACATATATATGACATATACCTGTGCCCGTTTCAATGCAAGGGACAGTAGCGTTTTCAACACAGGCCTTTATCAGCCCTTTTCCTCCGCGCGGAATAAGAAGATCGACAAAGCCGTTGGCTGTCATCAGTTCGTTTGCGCTCGTACGCGTGGTATCTTCCACAAGGTTTACATAATCTTCATCTATTCCTGCTTCTGCGAGACCTGCTTTCAGCGCCGAGACAACCGCTTTGGCGCTTGAAAAAGCTTCCTTGCCGCTGCGCAGCACACATACATTACCGCTCTTAAAGGCAAGCGCCGCTGCGTCGGAGGTAACATTCGGACGGCTTTCATAGATTATTGCCACAACCCCTATCGGGACAGAAACCTTTTTAATTACAAGTCCGTTATCACGCTTAATTTCGGAAAGCACCCTGCCTACCGGATCTTCAAGCTCCGCCACGGCGCGTATACCTGCCGCCATTGCGGCTATACGGTTTTTATCAAGCCTTAAACGGTCGATCATAACCTCTGAGATATTTCCCCTTGCCGACTCGACATCCGCAGCGTTTGCCTCCAGAATATTATCAGTGGATTTTTCCAGCACATCGGCCATCGACAAAAGGCCCTTATTTTTCTGCTCGGAAGAAAGCGCCCCGTTCATCGAAGCCTTTTTCGCACGCTTAAGTATTTCGTAAGTAAGTATCATTCTTTATCCGCCTTTCGTGAAATGAATCTTGTGCCCGCTTGCCTGCCTTCTGCAATATCGTAAAGCACCGAAGGCCGGTTGCCGTTAGCTATTACCATGTCTATACCCGCATCGACTGCGATTTTGGCAGCCTTGATTTTAGTGGTCATGCCTCCTGTGCCGAGTCTGCTTCCGGCACCGCCCGTCATATTTTCTATTTCAGGCGTAATTTCCTCGACGCGTTCGAGCTTTACTGCATTTTTGTTTTTATGCGGATCGGCAGTATAAAGCCCGTCGATATCCGAAAGCACTATCAGAAGATCGGCATTTACCGAAACCGCTACGACCGCCCCTAAAGTATCGTTATCGCCTATAACTATCTCATCCGTAGCAATAGAGTCATTTTCATTTATTATCGGAAGAGCGCCGAGCTCCAAAAGCCGGCACATCGTATTTTCAAAATTCCGTCTGCGGTCGGAATGCTCGATATCCTCTCCGGTAATAAGCAGCTGCGCGACAGTATGATTGTATTCCGCAAACAGCTTGTCGTAGGTATACATCAGCTCGCATTGACCGACAGCGGCAGCAGCCTGTTTTGTCGGAATATCCGACGGCCTCTCTTTAAGAGAAAGCTTTCCCGCTCCCATTCCGATGGCGCCGGAGGAAACGAGAATCACTTCGTTTCCGGCATTTTTAAGATCGCTCATCACCTTGCAGAGCTCTTCCACCCTGCGTATATTTATAAGACCGGATTTATGAGCCAATGTGGAAGTCCCTATTTTGATTACAATACGCATATTAATACTCCGTTAAATAATTTATCTTCTGCTGCCGACGCCGGAAGTAAGCCGAAAGCTTATATCCAACAGCATTTTAAGCTCATCGTCGCTTACGCCGCCGTCAAGAGAAACCGTGATCCAGTTGGTCTTATTCATATGATAAGCCGGAAAAAATCCCGGCTGCATACGCAGAGAGCCGACAGCCGCGGGTTCGGTTTTGAGATTGATTATATTTACTTTTTTATCTTCAGCAAGACCTAATTTAGACCCTGACACCGCCATAAGCACAGCAAACCATTTCCGATTGTCATTATGACGGAACACCGCATATTTAGGGTATCTCAGCCACGGGTATTCTATCGCTGCGCCGTAGGTTTCGGTTATATACTTCTCTGTTTCGGTTCTGTCCATTTGTTTACCGCTGCCTTTTTTTCAGAATATCGGTAACGGCGTAATAAAAAGGTATCGTAAAAAAGATTATCCACGCCGGGTGCCACACGGAATAAGACATACCGAGCCAGATATATACCGCAGCCACCAGCACCGGAAACGCAAAAGCATTAGGGTCACGCTTGGCCACGGCGTCAGCCAAAGTATAATAAACCGGTATGGCAAGCAGAATTATCCAGCCCGCCGCCCAGCCGCCGCAGATATCAAGAAAGCCGAAGATAAGATAAAGCACGGCAATAAAGGGCGCAAACGGCAGCTTGTGGAGTATACACTGAGCCTTAGTCTTCTTTTGATCCTGCTCAATGGATTTTTTTATTTTGTCTTCAAGTACGCCGTTAAAATCTATATCGACATCTTTTCCATACCTATCGTGAACATGTACACATTTGGAATTTACAGTCACCCGGTCACCGGCAGATGAATTTATATAAAAGGATTTTTCATCTTTCGGATCACAGTCTTCTCTGCCGTTCAGCAGCTCGTCGAGCGTTATCCCGTAAATTTCAGCCAGCTCTATGAGATTATCGGTGTCGGGCGAGGCCTCGGCGCGTTCCCATTTTGAAACCGCCTGCCGGGATACGCCGATTTTTTCGGCAAGCTCCTCCTGTGAAAATCCGTGCTGTTTGCGAAGCTGACGCAGTCTTTCGGCTGTTTTAATGTTCATTTTTCTTCTCCTTATCATTTTTATGGTTTAATTTTAAAGAAAACAAACATTTTCCGCAAGGTATTTCGGTTTTCGTCGCCGCAACTATCGGTTGCAAGAACCATTTATTAACTTATTTTAACTTATTATAACTTATTCTAACAACAATTTCCACTGTTTTTTTATAAAAGCCCCATACGGATTATTCCGTACAGGGCTTTGTATCAATACTCACAAATTCCTTCATAAACAAGCACGGCGTCACCGGTAAGGATAATACCTTCATCGGTATAGTTGACGGTCAAATCCCCGCCCCTGACCTTAACTGTGATATCCTCTCCCTTTTTGCATCTGCCTGTCACACATGCAGCGACAACCGCCGCACAGGCGCCGGTGCCGCAGGCTGAGGTTTCGCCGTTTCCGCGCTCATAAACGCGCATTTTAAGGGTATTTGAGTTCACGTACCGCACAAATTCGGTATTTATACGCTCCGGGAAAATCGGCGCGTTTTCAAACAGCGGGCCTGTTTTTTCAATATCTATTGTATCGATTCTGTCGCAGAAAACCACACAGTGCGGATTTCCTACATTAACGCATGTGATATTGTAATTCTCTCCGCCTACCTGAAGCGGGTAGTTTATAAGCCGTTCTTCATCGACTGCCGCCGGAATAGCACATGCTCTCAGCTCAGCCCTGCCCATATCGACCGAGGCCAGGGTCACCTTGCCGTTCGAGGTATAAAGCTTAAGGCGCTTGACTCCGCTTGCGGTTTCTATACTTGCGGTGTCATCGGTTATAAAGCCGTTGTCATAAAGATATTTAGCCGCACAGCGTATACAGTTTCCGGCCATTTTGCCCTCCGAGCCGTCGCGGTTGAAAACACGCATTTTAGCGTCGGCAATATCAGAGCTTTCGATAAGCACAATACCGTAGCCGCCTATTCCCTTATGACGGTTGCAAAGACTTATGCAAAGCGATTCGGGGCAGGTAATTGAATTATCAAAATTTTCAATGTAAATGTAATCGTCGCCCGTACCATGCATTTTGGCAAATTTCAGTTTCCTGCGTGTCTTTCGCATAGCGTTTATATCGACAAGCTCGGTGTTGTGCTCGGTAAAGCGGCTGGCTATAATATCGGCAAGCGCATTTGCCGTATCAAGCGAGGTAAGGCAGGGTATGGAAAGCTGCACCGCTTTTCTGTGCAGCGCTATATAATCCTCAACCGTCGAATCCATCAGCGCTCCGGTATAGATTATATAGCTTATATCCCCGCTTTCAAGAAGCTTAAAGGCATTGTCGCTTTCCCTGATACCGGCAACTTCCGTCACATCTATTCCAAGAGAAGATATGGATTCCGCCGTTTCCTCGGTGGCATAGATTTTAAAATTCAGATCGTCGAGCTTCTTCGCAAGTGCGACAACCTCGGTCTGGTCATGACTGTCCACGCTGATAAGAATCCCGACGTTATTGTCGGTAACCGAGGATTTCAGCATTATTCCCGCAGAAGTAAGGCCCTTGAAAAGCGCCTCTTCAAGCGTTTTGCCGAGACCCAGCACCTCTCCGGTAGATTTCATTTCAGGGCCTAAATAAGAATTTACGTCACTTAGCTTTTCAAAGGAGAATACCGGCACCTTAACCGCAAAATACGGAGGTACGCTGTGAAGACCCGTACCGTATCCCAGCTCGCGCAGCTTTGAGCCTGTCATCACCTTTGAGGCGATATCCACCATAGGCACATCGGTAACCTTGCTGATATACGGCACCGTGCGCGAGGCACGCGGGTTTACCTCTATAACATAAAGCTCGTTATTGTAAATAAGATACTGAATATTCACAAGCCCCTTAGTGCCGAGCGCCAGAGCCAGCTGCTCGGAAACCTCGGTAATACGCTGCATCATTTTGTCGTCTATACTGTAAGGCGGGTAAACGGCGATCGAATCCCCGCTGTGTATTCCCGCGCGCTCAATATGCTGCATAACTCCGGGTATCAGCACATCGGTACCGTCGGAAATAACGTCAACCTCAAGCTCCTTGCCCGCCATATATTTGTCCACAAGCACAGGGTTGTCTATTCCCTGTGCGAGTATGCGCTCCATATAGCGGCGCACCTCCTCGGCGTCGTGAACGATGCGCATATTCTGCCCGCCGATAACATAAGAGGGGCGCAGCAGCACCGGATAGCCGAGCGTTTCCGCCGCTTTCAAAGCCTCGCCAAGCGTATTGACGCCGAAGCCCTTCGGGCGCTTAATCGAAAACCTTTCAAGCAGCTCATCAAAGCGTTCGCGGTCTTCCGCCGTATCTATTCCTTCGGCCGAGGTACCGAGAATATTTATTCCGCTTTCATCAAGGAATTTAGTAAGCTTTATAGCGGTCTGACCTCCGAAAGCCACCACCACGCCTACCGGCTTTTCGACCTCGATTATATTCATTACGTCTTCCGGAGTCAGCGGTTCAAAATACAGCCTGTCGGCGGTATCGTAATCGGTAGAAACCGTTTCGGGGTTATTATTGACGATAACGACGTCATAGCCAAGCTCCTTGAGCGTCCATACGCAGTGCACCGAGGAATAGTCAAACTCTATTCCCTGGCCTATGCGTATCGGTCCGGAGCCCAGCACCATTATAACCGGCTTGCCCGAACGCTTAAAGCTGCGCGATTCACAGTCAGCGTCATATGACGAATAGAAATACGGAGTCACCGCGTCAAACTCAGCGGCACAGGTGTCAACCATTTTATAAGAAGCTTTAATATGCGGCAGCCCTTCGGCGGACGAAAGCCTTTTAAGCGCCGAATCGGTATATCCGAGACGCTTCCCCCTGTAATAAAGCTCATCGTTTATTCCGCCCGCGATTTGCTTTTCAAATTCCGCAAGCCCTTTAAGCTTATTTAAAAAGAAGCGGTCTATTCTTGTTATATCGTAAATCTCATCTGCGGAAATTCCGCTTTTCAGCGCCTCGAATACGGTAAATATTCTGCGGTCGTCACAGGCGGCAAGGCGCGTACGGATATCCCCGCCGTTGAGCGGAGCCGCGTTCAGCGTATCAAGCGAAATTTCCGCGCCGCGCACAGCTTTCATTATTCCCTCTTCAAAGCTCTGCCCTATCGCCATAACCTCTCCGGTCGCCTTCATTTGGGTGCCGAGCCTTCTTGAAGAGCCGGCAAACTTATCAAACGGCCATTTAGGGAATTTCACCACTACATAATCCACCGCCGGCTCAAAGCAGGCGCAGGTCTTGCCTGTAATATCGTTGGTAATTTCATCAAGCGAATATCCGAGCGCGATTTTAGTGGTTATTTTGGCTATAGGGTAACCTGTCGCCTTTGAGGCCAGCGCCGACGAACGCGATACCCTCGGATTTACTTCTATTACAGCGTACTCGAAACTGTTGGGATCAAGAGCAAACTGACAGTTACAGCCCCCGACTATACCCAAAGCTTCAACAATTTTAAGCGAAGCGCTCCTTAACATCTGATATTCCCTGTTTGAGAGCGTCAGCGCCGGAGCCACGACGATGCTGTCTCCGGTATGCACTCCGACCGGGTCGAAATTTTCCATACTGCATACGGCTATTGCGTTTCCGGAATAGTCGCGCATGGTTTCAAATTCAATTTCTTTCCAGCCGAAGATGTATTTCTCAACAAGTATCTGGGTAATCGGAGAAGCGTCCAGACCCGTTTTAGCAATAATTCTGAGTTCATCCTCACTATAAGCCACTCCCCCGCCTGAACCGCCGAGGGTAAAGGCAGGGCGGACAATAACCGGATAGCCTATTCTGCCGGCAATTTCAAGCGCTGTGTCCAGATCGTTTGCAATATCGGAAGGTATGGTCGGCTCTCCGATTTCAGCCATTGTGTCTTTAAAGAGCTGACGGTCCTCCGCCTTGTCTATCGCCTCTGCGTTAGTGCCGATGAGACGAACTCCGTTTTCCTTCAAAAAGCCATCTTTATCAAGCTGCATGGCTAAGGTAAGACCGGTCTGTCCCCCAAGCCCTGCAAGCAGGCTGTCCGGCTTTTCTTTAAGTATTATGCGCTTCACCGTATCCTCGGTCAGCGGCTCAAGATAAATTTCATCCGCCAGCGCCTTGTCGGTCATTATTGTCGCTGGATTTGAATTTACCAGCACTACATTGATCCCCGCCTGTTTGAGCACTCGGCAGGCTTGAGCGCCGGCATAGTCAAATTCCGCCGCCTGCCCGATAACTATAGGACCCGAGCCGATCACCATGGCTTTTTTAATATTTTTATCAAGCGGCATCTAATTTTCCTCCATAAGCTTTACAAAGCGGTCAAATAAGAATGCGGTGTCATGCGGCCCGGAGCAGGCCTCCGGGTGGAACTGTACCGAAAAAGCCTTATAATTGGGATAATTAATTCCCTCGCAGGTACCGTCGTTTGCATTTATAAAATTCACCGTTCCGGCGCTCACGCTTTCGGGTATTACAGCGTAGCCGTGATTTTGGCTCGTAATATAAGTTCTGACTCCGAAAACATCCTTAACAGGCTGATTTCCGCCGCGGTGACCGTATTTCAGCTTTTCGGTTTTTCCGCCCAGAGCGAGCGCCAGAAGCTGATGCCCCAAGCATATACCGAATATAGGCAGGCGGCCGGCGAGCTTTTTGATTTCGGCAATCTGAAAC
>USHL01000037.1 GCA_900554525.1 uncultured Oscillospiraceae bacterium
GCGGTGGCCTTGCCCTTTACCGAGCCGGCGGTCTGTATAGCGCCGCCGTAAAGCAGAAATTTTTCCGTCAGGGTTGTTTTACCGGCGTCCGGGTGCGAGATTATCGCGAAGGTACGCCGTCTGCCGATTTCACGTTGTAATTCGGTCACAAACGATTCTCCTTTAATTCTGATCAAACATTATAAGTCTATCATATATTCCCGCATTTATCAAGAAAAGATTGAATATTCAGCCGAAATATAGTATTATAAAACGTGTGCAAGTAATTTCTTCAAAGGAGAAGAAGTATGGATACAAAAGAAAAAATTCTTCGTCCGGTCGGCCGCGTACGCGGCGGAGCTTTTCTGCCGCACCTTAAGTCTACGGCAGAGTCGGAAACTGTGGTTATGCCGCCTCCTGCGGAGGTGAGGATTCCGCTTTTGCAGCACATAGGTGCGCCGGCTGAGCCCTGTGTTAAAAAGGGCGATACGGTTTTTGTCGGCACGCTTATCGCAGAGGCGGCGGGCTTTGTCAGCGCGCCGGTACATTCAAGCGTTTCAGGCGCTGTAAAGGATATAGCCGAAACCGAGGTGAACGGCCTTCCGGTTAAATGTATCGTTATTGAGTCGGATGGTAAAATGGAAAACGACCCTGCGTTAGCGCCTTTTCCGGCAGAGACAAAAGAGGATATCGCTAAAGCGGCCGACCGCTGCGGACTTGTCGGTCTCGGCGGCGCCGGTTTTCCGACAAAGGTTAAGCTTACAATAAAGGAAGATACCCCGATAGATACACTTATAATAAACGGTGCGGAGTGCGAGCCGTATATAACCAGCGATTACCGCAGCTGTATCGAGGATTATGAAAGCGTTATTGAAGGAGTTTATCTTTTAAAGGAAAAGCTCGGCATTAAAAATGTGATAGTCTGTATTGAAAGCAATAAGGAAAAGGCGATACAGAAGCTTTATAATATCGCCTCCGACCGCCGTGACAGAGATGATTCGGTGAAGCTGATGCGTTTGCCTGCAAGATACCCGCAGGGAGCGGAAAAGGTTATAATTTATTCGGCTACCGGCAGAAAGGTGCCGCAGGGCAGGCTTCCGAGCGATGTCGGCTGTATAGTTATGAATATTAACAGTGTCGCGGTGCTTTACCGCTTTATTACAACCGGTATGCCGTTGGTTTCCAAGCGTGTGACGGTGGACGGCACGGCTGTAAATGAGCCCAAGAACATTATAGTGCCGATAGGAACTTCTGTAAAAGATCTTATCGAATTTGCGGGCGGCGCATCCGAGGATGCGGCCGAGGTAATTTTCGGAGGCCCTATGATGGGTGTCGATGCCTGCGATATTAACTCAGTCGTTGAAAAGCGCACCAACGCGATAACCGTTATGAAGGAAGAGCTGAAGCCGGCGCCCGTAACACCCTGTATCCGCTGCGGCCGCTGTGCCCGCGCCTGTCCTATGCAGCTTTATCCCGCTTCGGTCGAAGCGGCTGTAAATCACGGCAAAACCGCGGCGCTCGATAAGCTGAATGTAAATTACTGTATGGAGTGCGGCTGCTGTTCGTATGTATGTCCCGCTAAGCGGCCGCTTACGCAGGTCATGCGCCTTGCTAAGGCAGAGCTGAGGAAGGAGAAAAGATGATGAAGGAGCTTTTGACGGTATCGTCCTCCCCGCATTTGAAACACAGCGACACCACCCGCGGTATTATGGCCGATGTGCTGATAGCGCTTATGCCCGCTGCGGTATGGGGCTGTATTATTTTCGGCACACGCGCGCTGCTGGTGCTGGTCACCTGTGTGGCGGTTGCTGTGTTAAGTGAATTTATCTGGACAAAGGCGCTTAAAAAGCCGCTGACGGTGGGTGATCTTTCTGCGGCTGTTACAGGACTGCTGCTCGGCCTTAATCTTCCGCCGTCTATACCGCTGTGGATGGCGGCGGTCGGAAGCATAGCCGCCATTATAGTTGTTAAGCAGATGTTCGGCGGAATAGGCTGTAACTTCGCAAACCCGGCTATTGCCGCGCGGATTATACTGCTGGTTTCCTTTCCGTCGGCGATGACGACCTTTACCGAGCCGGTATCCGACGCGGTTACATCGGCGACTCCGCTGGCGGCAGAAAGCGGTACATACACATTTAAAGCTCTGTTTTTCGGTCTCCATGGGGGCAGTATAGGTGAGGTTTCGGCATTTTTGCTTCTCGTCGGCGGGCTCTATCTTCTTATACGCCGCGTAATCTCACCGATAATACCGCTCGGATTTATCGGAACGGTGGCGGTGCTTACACTTATTTCCGGAGGCAATATCGCCGAAGCGGTATTCGGCGGCGGTCTTATCCTCGGAGCGGTGTTTATGGCGACCGATTATACCACCAGCCCGACAACTGCTGCGGGGAAGCTGATATTTGCAGTAGGCTGCGGTATAATCACGTTTGTCATCAGGCAGTTCGGCGCTCTTCCCGAGGGCGTTTCCTACTCTATACTGCTGATGAACATACTTGTTCCGCATATCAACCGCTTCACTCTTTCAAGGCCGTTCGGTTTTGTTCCTGCTGAAAAGGAGGCGGAATAAATGCTTGAATTTATAAACAAATACAGGAAAGATATTATTATTCCGTCGGCGGTACTGCTTGTCATCTGCATTGTAATTCCGCTTGCGCTTGCGCTTACAAATATGATTACCGAAAAGCGCATAGCTGAGCTTGAAATTGAAAACCGCAACAAAACAATGTCTCAGCTTATAGACGCCGATAATTTTGTTGTCGGAACATATAAAGACGCAGATACGGGCGAAGGCTTTGAATACTATATAGCCGAAAACGACGGTAATACCGAGGGATATGTTTTTATCACTTCGGATAAAGGCTACGGCGGTGATGTATCGGTTATGACCGCTGTTGAGACCGACGGCACGGTAATGGCCGTAGCTATACTCGATGTTTCCAATGAGACCCCGGGACTCGGTCAAAATGCCGCTAAGGAAAGCTTTTATTCGCAGTATGCCGGCAAGAAAAGCGGCATATCGCTTCTGAAAAACGGAGCTGACAGCGAAAATAACGAAATAAACGCAGTTACCGGCGCTACCGTTACTTCGGCGGCGGTGACCCGCGCGGTAAATAAAGCGCTTGATAATTATAATGAGCTTTACGCAGGATTAGGGGGTGAGGCAGAGTGAAGGATAAAAAATATTTAGGCTATTTTACCAACGGGCTGATAAAGGAAAATCCGGTGCTCCGGCTGGTGCTCGGCACCTGCCCGACCTTGGCGGTCACAACCGCCGCGATAAACGGTATCGGCATGGGCCTTTCCGCAACGCTGGTGCTTGTGTGCTCAAATATAGCTATATCACTGCTCAGAAACATAATACCCGATAAGGTGCGTATACCGGCCTATATTACGGTTATTGCCGGCTTTGTAAGCGTGGTGCAGATGCTGGTGAAGGCATTTCTGCCTTCTATTGACAAGGCGCTCGGAATATATCTTCCGCTTATAGTGGTCAACTGCATAATACTTGCGCGCGCCGAGATGTTCGCTTCTAAAAATTCCGTACTGCCGAGCGCGCTCGACGGGCTTGGAATGGGCATCGGCTTTACCGCAGTGCTGACACTTATGGGGGCAATCCGTGAGCTGCTCGGCGCGGGGACGCTGTTTTCTCTGCCGATTACGGCGGATTTCATCGACCCGATGATAATATTCCTGCTGCCTCCGGGCGGGTTCTTTGTATTCGGTATGCTTGTAGCCGCCTCTAACGCGATAGCGAAAAAGAACGGCAAAAAACCGGTTATGAAGCTCGGCTGCGACAGCTGCCCCTCTAAAGAAATCTGCGGCAGGGCGGAATGTGAAAAGGAGGCGGAAGTAAATGAATAGTTCTACTACGATAGCCTCGATTCTGCTTGCGGCGATACTTACCAATAATATGGTGCTTTCAAAGTTTTTGGGCATCTGCCCGTTTTTGGGAGTTTCCAAAAAGACAAGCACCGCTTTCTCAATGAGTATCGCAGTGACCCTTGTAATGGTGGTGGCTACCGCTGTTACATGGCCGATATATCATTTGATACTGGCGCCCGATTACGCTTATCTTGAAACGATAGTTTTTATACTTGTTATCGCGGCGATAGTCCAGCTTATCGAAATAGTGCTGAAACGGTATATAAAGCCGATTTATAACGCGCTCGGAATATATCTTCCGCTTATTACCACCAACTGCGCGGTACTCGGTATCACAATGCTCAATATCACGAATGAGCTGAACTTTATTCAGTCGCTCTTCAATGCGCTCGGCGCGGGGCTCGGCTTTATGCTGGCGATGCTTCTGTTTTCCGGAGTGCGTGAAAGACTTGAAACCGCCGATATTCCCGAATTTATGAAGGGTCTGCCCATAACGCTGGTCGCGGCGGCGCTGGTTTCGCTGTCGTTTTTGGGCTTTGCCGGAATAGGAGGTTAAAAAATGGATATTCTGTTGCCGGTAATAATTGTAGCGGTTATCGGTCTTATCGCAGGGGTGGGGCTTTCGTTTGCCTCGAAGTTTATGGCTGTTCCCGTCGATGAGAAGCAGGAAAAAATACGCGAGGCGCTGCCGGGGGCCAACTGCGGGGCCTGCGGATATTCCGGCTGCGACGGATACGCAGCTGCTGTGGCGGCAGGAGAGGTCGCGCCGGATAAATGCGCCCCCGGCGGGGAGGGCGCCGCAAAAGCTCTTGCCGATATATTGGGCGTAGAGGTGGTAAGCGAACCTAAGACAGCTCATATCGCCTGCGGCGGCAATCCGGAGATAACCAAACGCAAATACGGCTACGACGGTATGCAGAGCTGTACCGCGGCTAGTCTTATGCATGCGGGGCCTTTGGAATGCGCTTTCGGCTGTATCGGCTTCGGTGATTGTGCCAGGGCCTGTCCTTTCGGCGCGATAACGCTTGAAAACGGCAGACCGATAGTCTGCGGGGATATCTGCGTCGGCTGCGGCAAATGCGTTGCTGCCTGCCCTAAATCGCTGATTTCGCTTGTGCCGAAGGGCACCAAAACCTTGGTGAACTGCTCAAACAAGGCTAAAGGCGTATCTGCTGTAAAGGCCTGCGGGGCTTCCTGCATTGCCTGCCGTATGTGTGAAAAAGCCTGCGAGGCGGACGCGATAAAGGTGATAGATAACCTTGCGGTTATAGATTATTCGCTTTGCACCTCCTGCGGCAAATGCAAAGAGGCCTGCAAGCGGGGAGTTATCATCTGAAAATGAAAATCTTATTTGAAGACGGGGGTATAATAGTCTGTGTTAAGCCCTGCGGTCTGCTTTCACAAAGCGGAGAAGCGGATAATATGATAACCCGTCTGGAGGAGACAACCGGAGGCTGTGTTTACCCGCTTCACCGCCTTGACCGTGAGGTCGGAGGCGTAATGGCGTTTGCCAAAACCAAGCCTGCCGCCGCGGCTTTAAGCCGCGATATTGCCGAACGGCGTTTTGAAAAGGAATACCTTGCGGTGGTGCATGGCATTCCGCAGCCTGAAAACGGCGTTTTCCGCGATCTGCTGTTCAGGGACAGCCGCAGAAATAAGGTTTATACCGTCTCCCGTATGCGAAAAGGCGTAAGGGAGGCGGAGCTTTGTTACCGTATTATTGAGACGAAAGACGAATATTCGCTGGTTTCGGCTGTGCTTAAAACCGGACGTACTCATCAGATACGCGTGCAGTTCGCCTCCAGAGGTATGCCGCTTGCGGGCGACAGAAAATACGGAGCGCGGGATGATTTTAAAAGCATAGGGCTTTGGTCATACCGGCTGGAATTTGAGAACCCCGCAACGAAAGAACGGCAGGAGTTTAAAGCCCTGCCTGAAAATTTCATCAGGGATTATTTTAATATGAATATGTAAAGGAGGGCGTGGCAAAATGCAGCTCAAAATTCAAAACGGCGTTGTCGAGCTTTCGGGCGAGCCTATTTTAAGCTCGGTCAATATTGAGATAAACGATACGAGTAAAATTGCGGTTGTAGGACGCAACGGCTGCGGAAAAACCACGCTATTAAAGCTGATTTCGGGTGAATACGTCATTGCAAAGCTTGACAGCGACACCGAAAGCTTTTTTACGGTTTCGGGGAAGCCGAAAATAGGGGTGCTGACCCAGATGACCTTTAAGGACGACAGTGTAACTCTGCTTGAAGAGATACGCTCGGCATATTCGGAAATTTTAGAATTAAAGGACAGTCTTGAAGCCGCGCAGAAAAATATGGAGGCGCAGCAGAGCGAGGAAAATATAAGGGAATATACCTCGCTTTTAGATCGCTTTACAAATTACGGCGGCTTTTATTTTGAGAAGGAATACGAGGCGGCGCTTAAGAACTTCGGCTTTACCGAGGAGCAGAAGCACCACAGTCTTTCGGAGTTTTCGGGCGGACAGCGCACTAAAATCGCTTTTCTGAAGCTTCTTTTATCAAAGCCGGATATACTGCTTTTGGATGAGCCCACCAATCATCTTGATATAGAGGCGGTTGAATGGCTGGAAAAGTACTTAAAAGAATATAAAAAGGCGTTTGTAGTTGTATCGCATGACCGTATGTTTCTTGACAATGTGGTTGATACCGTTTATGAAATCGAGCACGGTAAAACCACAAAATATGCCGGCAACTACTCGCAGTTTGTCGTTTCCAAAAAAGCGCTGAGGGAACAGCAGGCAAAAGAGTATTCGGCGCAGAAAAAGGAAATCGAACGTTTAGAGGCGCTGGTTGAAAAATTCAGATATAAGCCTACAAAAGCGGCTATGGCGCAGTCAAAGCTCAAGCAGATAGAGCACATGAAGCCTGTTGCGGCGCCTGAGGCTTACGATATGCGAACCTTTCACGCCGATTTTGAGCCTGATGATCCGGGCGTTAAGGATGTACTCTCGGTAAAGGGGCTGAAAATCGGGTATGACCGCGTGATTTCGGAAATTAATCTTGAAATGAAACGCGGAGGAAGGGTAGGAATAATCGGCGGCAACGGGCTGGGAAAATCTACATTTATCAAAACACTGGTTGGTGCGGTGCGTCCGCTCGGCGGTGAAATAAAGTTCGGACCGCGCGTAAAGATCGGATATTTCGATCAGCAGATGGCGCAGTATTCAAGCGCCGACACGGTGCTTAACGATTATCTGAAGGAATTTCCGTCAATGACGGATTTTGAGGCGCGAAGCGCACTCGGAGCATTTCTTTTCAGCGGCGATGAGGTTTATAAAACGGTGGACATGCTGTCCGGCGGTGAGCGTGTGCGGCTGGCGCTGTGCAAGATATTTAAGCGCAGACCGAATTTTTTAATTCTTGATGAGCCGACAAACCATATGGATATAGTCGGACGGGAAACGCTGGAAGAAATGCTGAAAAGCTACTCGGGAACACTGCTGTTTGTATCTCACGACAGATATTTTATCAAAAAAATATCCGACAGTCTTTTAAGCTTTGAGACAGACGGGGTGAAATTTTACCCGTACGGCTACGGGCAGTATCTTGAAATGAAGGAAACCTCCCGGAAAACAGAGGAAAAACCGGCGGTGCGCGTATCGGCACCCAAGAAAAGCTATACTACGCCGGCAAAGGAAAAAACGAGATATGAGCGCTCAATAAAAAAAGCGGAGGAGAAAATTTCTCTTTTAGAGGAAAAGCTCGGCGGCTTGAAAGAGGAAATCAATTGGCAGGAAAATTCTTCGGATTATATGAAGCTTTCTGAGCTTCAGGGCGAAATCGATGAATGTGAGGCCGAATTGGACGCCGCTATGAATGAATGGGAAACACTCAGCGGAGAATATGAGGAATTTCTTGCGTCGCTTTCTACAAAAGATTAGCATTTTTGCACGCTTGATTTTGCTTTGAAATGATGATATAATTATCGGGACAGTGAATTTTTACTGCCTCGATTTTTATATACAGGGAGATTTCAACAGAATGCCTTTTGAGTTTTTGAATCTGGCGGCGAATGCCGCCGATACCATAGGCGGCTGGTATCCTGATATGAAGGTTATATACGCTGTTATCGGCACGATATTCAGCGCGGTTGTAATTTATAAAAAAGCGTACATTCTGATAGGCTTGTTTTTTACCAGAAAATTCAAGCCGGCAAAGCACAACCATAAATACGCCGTGGTGATAGCGGCGAGAAATGAAGAGCCGGTTATCGGTAATCTGCTTGACAGTATCGCGAAGCAGGATTATCCGAGTGATTTGGTTACCGTTTTTGTGGTGGCGGACAATTGTACCGATAATACCGCAAAGATTGCGCGTGAGCATGGCGCGATATGCTATGAGCGCTTTGACCCGGATCACAGGACAAAGGGGTTTGCGTTACAGTTCCTGTTTGACCGTATCGGCGAGGATTACGGCAGAATGTCGTTCGAGGGATATTTTGTTTTTGACGCGGACAATCTCTTGAAATCGGATTATATTTCACGTATGAACGACTCCTTTGACGCGGGTGAGAAAATAATAACCTCTTACCGTAATACTAAAAATTTTGACGAGTCGTGGGTGGCCTCTACCTATGCTCTGCACTGGCTGAGGTCTATCAGAGCCAACCACCGCGCACGTTCGGTGCTGAGGCTTGCTACAAATATACAGGGAACGGGGTTCCTTTTTTCAAACGAGATAGTGAGAGACGGCTGGAAGTATACGTCTCTGACCGAAGACCGTGCTCTTACTGCCGACGCGGTAGCGCAGGGATACGGAATAACGTATAACGATGCCGCTGAATTTTATGATGAACAGCCGACAAATCTTAAAATCGCATTGCGTCAGCGTACACGCTGGTCAAAGGGGCATTTGCAGGCTTTCGCGCAGACAGGACCTTATCTGTTTATAAATGTTTTTTTCGGTAAGCTGTTTATTAAGACCCGCTGGCAGGAAAAGGGCAAAAAGGAAAAACGAAAAAAGAGCTTTAAGGAAATCTGTCTTGCGGTAGTTGAATCGATACGTCACCGTGCCGCCTCCTACGATACACTGATGCAGCTTACGCCGTTTTCGGTTTTCAACGTTATCCGCTGGCTTATTGTTGTTGTTTTGCTTTACGGATTTTACTGCTATTCAAACGGAATGAACAGTCAGTATCTTTTCAGCAAGAGTACTTATCTTGCAAGCTTTCTGCGTTTCCTTATGCCTGTCAGGGTTGACGCGGTGGGCCCGGGCTGGGCGGCTTTCTTTAACGGGATGCTTATTTCACTCTGGTTCAGGCTGCTTTACCGTGCGGGTAAATATCTGGAAAATATGGTTACGGCGGTCTATATTTTTATAATCGAACGCAAGCGAATAAAGAAAATACCGCTTCATAAAAAGCTGCTTTACATTTTTACCTGGCCTACATTTGACATTATCGGAAGATATACGCAGTATATCGCGCTTTTCAAAAAAGTTGAATGGAAGCCGATACCGCATAAAAGCAAGGTCACGATTGATGATCTTCACAGCAGCATAAAAACAGGTCCGGAAATATTGACAACCAAAGCGAAGATATAAGAATATCCCCGCCTTTAAGGCGGGGATTAATGTTTATTATGTCTGTGTAAGAGAGCGAAATTTAAGCTGTCATAATTAAAAGCGGTTTGGGTATATTTACAAAGTTTAAATATAGGTTATTGTCATGTTGACAAAACAACGCAAAAAACGTAAAATAGTTAAGTAAAGAAACCTGCCAATAAAAGTCAAGAGTAAATTTCATGAAAAATAATTTTTTG
>USHL01000038.1 GCA_900554525.1 uncultured Oscillospiraceae bacterium
GCTTTATCGAGTTTCATCTTACCATCGACAGGTAATTGGATATCCTGACCGCAGGCAGCAAGAAAACTCAAAAGCAGAACAGACAACACTATGGCAATAATTCGTTTCATTCGGCTTCCCCCTCCCACGATGTGAGTACAATGCCGAGTTCATTTAATATTTGTGAACGTTGATCTTCTGATACAAAGGTGCTGTAACGAAACAGCCCCTTTAATTTTCTCATTTAATATTAAACAATTGAACTGAAAATTTTATAGATCAACAATCGTCATTATTATATTAAGGTCGCTATAATTCAGTTTGCCGTCACCGTTTAAATCGTATCCAAAAGAATATACGTCGGAGAAAATAGCGGTAATCATATCTGTAATATCATCGTTGTTTACTTCGCCATCATCGTTTATATCTCCAAAATGTGCGTCGCATGGCAATTCAGTCAACTCGCCCAAAAGATATTTTTTTAACATCAAAAGGTCAAGGGCATCGTTATTTCCGTTTCCGCTGAAATCGGTGGCTCTGTTGTATGAACCGGATGCTATAATCTTTTTGATCGATATTAAATCCCTTAAGTCTATTACGCCGTCAAGGTTAATATCTCCGTTAATCCTTTCTAATGGAGGAATTACAGTTCCGGTGGACAACAGTTCACCGCAATCGGTGCAATAAGTATCGCCGGTGTAGCCCTCTGAGGTATAATTGGCATTATATGCGCCGCGAATTTCAGCGTGTAAATGTCCTGTTGCTGATACAAAATCATCAATATATCTATCATCGCAAACAGAGCAAACATATGTGGTATACCCCTGATTTGTACAGGTCGGCGGCGTTATATTAGCCACATAATTATGTTCGTGAGGTTTTTCAATGACAACAAACGGTATACCGCAACTCTTTGCTACGCTTTGAGCATAAGAACCTTCATATCCGTATACAGTTAAGTTATTGCAACCGGTAAATGCAGATGCGCTCATAGTAGTAACACTGTCAGGTATTGTTATGCTTGTAAGGCTGTCGCAATTATAAAACGCATAATCGCCGATGCTTGTAACTCCGTTAGTTAGTGTCACGCTTGTAAGCCCGATACACCAGCGAAACACATCATCCCCTATGCTGGTTACGCTATCAGGTATTGTTATGCTTGTAAGGCTGTCGCAATTGAAAAATGCAGAATCGCCTATGCTTGTAACGCTGTTGGGTATTGTTATGCTTGTAAGTCCGCTGCAAGTGCTAAACGCATAATTGCCTATGCTTGTAACGCTGGTTGGTATTGTTATGCTTGTAAGGGCGTAGCAAAAGAAAAACGCATGATCGCTTATGCTTGTAATGCTGGTTGGTATTGCTATGCTTGTAAGGTCGAAGCAATAGGAAAACGCAGCATTGCCTATGCTTGTAACACTATTCGGTATTGTTATACTTGTAAGACTTCTGCAACTGATAAATGCACAATCGCCTATACATATAACACCGTTCGGTATTGATATGCTTGTGAGTCTATCGCAATCAGAAAAGGCGTAGTCGTAAATTATTTTTGCTGAATCACTAATCTCGCACGATGTAATATCTGTAGATTTTGAAGATATTAACGCCACATACGGATTTTCGTCATTTCCTAAATATTTCGCATTGTCATATTGATTATATTGTAATGAGCCGCAATTGAAAAACGCATGATCACCTATGCCGGTGATGCTGTCAGGTATTGTTATGTTTGTAAGCCCGCTACACCAGCTAAACGCATAAGCGCCTATACTTGTAACGCTGTCAGGTATTATTACGCTTGTAAGTCCATTACAACTGCGAAACGCATCATCCCCTATGCTGGTGACGCTGTTGGGTATTGTTATGCTTTTAAGGCTGTCGCAATCGAAAAACGCATAACTGCCTATGCCTGTTATTGTATAATCATCAATAGTTGACGGTATCGTTACATCACCGCCTGAGCCTTTGTAAGCTTTTATCTCGGCAGTATCGCCAGAAAGTACGATATATTCCCAATCTCCGCATGCTGCTGCATTTACTGTTACCGCCCGCATTGGCACCGCGCAGATTATCAACGCCAAAGACAAAATAATTGCAAAAGGCTTTTTGAATAATTTAATACTTTTCACTATTTCGCTCCCCTTTCAGAAATATTATTGTCATATATTACTATTTTAGCTTATTAAAACCATTTTTGTCAAGATAAACAGATTTTTTCGCTTTTTGAATGTTATAATATAAAATAACTCCTTCATTATTTCGTCAAAGGCACTCTCATCACCATTAAGGAAACGGCGGTAGCTACTTGCACCGTTATCCATAGGATTCCTCCTGACTTTAAGGCTCACGTCTGAACCCTTTCACTTGTTATACAACTGAGCTATGTTAAATGCCTTATAGAAAGCGTAAAAGCCCATAACTTTTTACAAGTTACAGGCTTTCTCATCATCTATGTTCAATATGTTCAATTTGTGGGTAGGCTGATGATGCCTATAACCGAATCTGAAATATCTTATAAGTTTATTTCTTATTCACAAATCTCTTTTAACAATCAACGCAACGATACAAACAATAAGCTCGGTATAAGGTACTCAATCACACGAACGGGTACAAAAACGCAGAACGGAAACGAAGTAAGCATACTGTTATATCTGCACTGCCTTTAAAGAAGTTCTCTCAACTTATCGAGGAATGCTTCCTCGCCCCATGTGTTGATCTTGAAGAACAATGCCTGGCTTCCTCCGGCTGTAATAGCAGAAAGATTGATAGGGCCGTCACCGTTCTGAAAGAGAGTTACGCTTAGACTTACACGGTTACTGCCAGCATAACTGTACCTCTCAAAGACGCGAACGCTGCAACGGGCATTACCGTTACGAAAATCACTGGAGTCTTCAAGCGAGGCAGACATACTGCCGTTCAAAATACCATCTTCGATTCTGCTGAGCCAGTGATTAAAATCACCGCTCAAAGTATGCTCTAATTTTGCCATATTGCACCTCCCTAAAATATTCCATTATTAATATAACATATAATTGTGATTTTTTCTACCTGTTTTACATTCGGCCTAAAGTTTTGCGCATTTACCTTTTCTTTGGTCAATGCGTAGTAATTTTTACACACTTGCATTTGCGGCAGAGGTAAGGTATACTATTAGCATAAGCGAAGTTGTCTGGCGTTACGATCACATAATATTGGCTTGGTGATGGGTAGCATCAATGAAAATCAATCTTGTTTTTACGACCACATTTCATCCCACAGACCGAATCGGAACACGTGGAAACAGTGGAGACAAAATGCTCAAAGACGATGCTTTTTCGGAACAAAAGCCACTATATGTAGTATAGATAATTATAAGTCAACTATATTTAGCGGTTCGGGACGCAGAGGCCGCAGGTTCGAATCCTGTCGCCTCGACCAATTTCTTGACCGAAAATGAGGTTTAATCCCCACTTTCGGTCAAATTTTATGCCGTTTTAAGGTATTTACGCTCCACTTTTTGAAATTTGCTATTTTTATGACCACATGTTATCCCACAATTTTTTATGTACTGTAAAAACCGCTTTTCTTTGGTTACTCCGTAGTAATTTTTACACTGCAAATATATCTTTCTTTTTAAAATAAATTATATCAACCAACTGAATATCGCATATTTGGCGGTTGTAATTCTCTGTAAAAAAATTCTTGACTGTGGGATAGAAAACGAAAGCTCAAGGTAGTAACGAAACGTTACGGCCTAAGAAAGTAGTCTAAAAAGTCAGCGCGGTATTCTTTGATTAATCCGGTACAAATTTTTCACCGCACACAAAAGCTTACCGCCGCGGAGGTTTTCCGCGGCGGTAGTACTGTTTATGCTGTCCGCTTGGATTTGAGTTTGTTCTTTGCGGCTTGTATTTCGGCTTTGGTTTGTACTATCATCTCTGCAAGCAGAGCTTCACATTCCTCTCTTGTCTTGGCGTAGACAGTTTTGGATATGCGCTTTCCGTCTGCACCTTTTGGGGAATATCTGCCTTGGTATAGGTGATCGTTTATCTCGGATATACATCCTGTCCCGGGCTTTCGTATTTTGCCCTTTACAGGCTCAAATTTCGCCTCCGAAGCCGTGCTTGTGTCTTGGTAGGGCGTTTGCTCTAAACCGCCGTCACAGCCTTCACAATCGCCCTTGCCGTCTATCTTCATTGCGGCAAGCCGTTGCATTTCATGGGTGCTGTGCAGATAAATATCAAGCGTGGTTTGGGAGGAAACGTGACCTATCATTGCAGATAGGGTTTTCACGTCCATTCCGTTTGCAAGTGCAGTTGTTGCGAAGGTGTGGCGCAGGTCGTGAAAGCGTATCTTTTTACACCCCGACCTTTCAAGCACAAGCTGCATTTTCTTATATACAGTATGCGGATTCCTCGGCATATCTTCCTTAAGGGGTGACGGGAATATCCACCGTGATTTCACCGTCTTTTTAAGCTCCGCTAATACCTTTACCACCGATTTCGGCAGTATAATTGTGCGTATCGAACTTTTGGTTTTAGGCTCTGAGGTTATCATTTCGCCCTTGACATAATATACCTGACGGCGGATATTTAATTCGCCTGTCTCGAGATTAAGGTCGTCCCATTGAAGAGCCATTATTTCTCCGCGTCTCATTCCCGTGGTAAGGGCGAGGAGCAGTATTTCAAAGTAGCCGTCATATCTTGCCTGTATTAAGAATCTTTGCATTTCCTCTGGGGAGAGCACCTGCATTTCCCGTGATTTCTTCGGCGGTAATTTACAGCCGATAGCAGGGTTTTCCCGTATCAGGGATTCCTGTACCGCCTTGTCAAGCGCCGTTCGGCAGACGCCGTGGCAGGAACGCACCATTCTGTCGGATAGGCCTTCGCCTAAGCTGTCTGTGTATTGCAGGCGGCCTGATTTTTTAAGCCTTGCATAGAATTGCTGTAAATCATTCTGCGTAAGCTTGCTAAGCGGAATTTTACCGATTTCGGGAATAATGTGATTGTAAATGCGGTTTTCATAGGTAGCCTGAGTGGTAGGTCTGATTGTCATTTTGCAATACTGCCGATACCAGAAGTCAAGCCACTCGCCAAAGGACATATCCGATTTTACGTTGTCCCTTTGAACAGTTCCGATTTCTTCCTTCAGCTTTTCTAACTTTTCAATGCATTTCGCTTTTTCAAGGGAGGTAACATTTTTTGTGATGGGAAGTCCTTTTTCATCGTAGCCGATAACAACTCGCGCTTCCCACCGACCGTCCGAACGTTTGCGGAGCATACCTGCTCCGTTTTTTCTTTTCTTGCTCATATTAAATTCAAGTCCTTTCCAAATAGATTTTCAACAAAGTCTTCAACTATATTAGAGGCTCTTTTTTGCATATCTGTTGTGACATGGGTGTAGGTGTCAAGCGTAAAGCTTGCATTTGTATGCCCGAGGATACCCGACAGCGTTTTCGCGTCTACTCCGCTTGTAAGAGCGTGGGTTGCGAAGGTATGCCGAAGATCGTGAAAGCGTATATTGGGAAGTTCGGCATTTTTAAGAATTATTTTTAGGTGCTTGTATGCTGAGCTTGGCGATACAGGTTTATTTGGATAGAGCGGATTTTCAAATATCCATTCACTTTTGGTTTTCTGCTTGCGTTCTTTAAGCAGGGAGCAAACGCTCGGCGGAAGATATATTTTTCTTTTTCCTTTACCTGTTTTGGTTTCGCCTATGGCAATACCGCCCTTCTTCCCGTCTGAAACACTTCGGTATATGCGAAGAGAACTCTCGTCTTCATTGAAGTCCGTCCATTTAAGCCCGCAAATTTCACCTCGGCGGAGACCCGTTTTAATTTCGGTATAGAAGAAGTCGCGCCAGATATTGTCCTGCTCAATTGCACTCATAAATTGTTGGAGCTGTTCTTCATTTAATATCTGTAGCTCGGGCTGTTTCTTCTTCGGCGGATTTGTACCGATTGTCGGGTTCTTCGGTATAAGGTGCTCCTTTACCGCGTCGTCCATAGCTTTGTGGAGCATATTGTGTATGCGGACGATTGTCGAGTCCGACAGGCTTTTACCGAGCTTCGGGTGGGAGTTCTTTCTGCCTTCCTTTTTGAGCTTGACATACATTTTCTGTATATCGTTTGTTGTGACGAAGGCTACGGTTTTATCGCCGAGGATAGGGTTAATATTATCCTTTACGATATGCACATAGCTTCTAAAGGTACTTTCGCGGATTGTATTGCGCATATATTTTTCGAGCCATAGGTTCAGCCATTCACTAAGGGACATTTTGCTGTCTTCGGTTAGCTCCACACCGTAATACTCATTAAGCTTTTGGTGCATTTTTTCGGTGAGCTCCTTTTGAGTTTTGCCGTATACATAACGGAAGATGGGAGAGCTGTCGGTTTTATGCCCGACTATAATTCTGCCTTCCCATTTGCCTTTTATTTTTCTCACCATTCCGTCGCCGTTAGGTCTGCGTTTTGCCATACTATCACGTCCTTTCTTCAGCACAACACAATACCACATAACTTTTACAATATCCAGAGAATATTGACCGTAGGTTCAAGTATTTTTACAAACTCTGTTCATAGCTGTTTTCATAATCGCTTTGCTCGGGACGTATACCAAGTGCCGCCTTCTTCTGTGCGATTTTGGAACGAAGCTTACTGTCCGCCTGGCTGCGTAATTTTTCATCACGGTCATTGTAGCTTCGACTAATTGCGCACAAAAGTTCACAGACGATTCTGCAGAACAGAGAGACGGTATAATGGCGGGGAGTATAATAATCTATATGCTGTGTATTATTAAACTCCACTGCCGCCTTGATAATAACATTTTTGATACTGCGGAACTCTTTGTTATTTTCAAGCGGAATGTCCGGTGTTTTCTTTTCACTATAGAGCGAAAGCTTTTCACGGTTAATTTCATTCCATTTTGAATAAAGTTCAGCGATGTCCTTGTCCTTTGCAAGCTCGACAACGATTTTATCTACAGTTTCCTTTACTTCTTTCGGCAGATATCCGTAAACTTTTTTACCTCTTACCGATTTTAATTGCTCGGCGAGTTGTAAGAACAAATCATTCACCGGCGGCGGAAGTTCATAGTCGTTTTGCTCATAATGTTCTATGAGCTGTTTGAACCTGTCCTTCACCATCTGCCGTTGCTTTGTCTGCATTTCAAACAGACGGTATTGCTCACCGCGGAATATTTCATTACCGAACAAACTGCGCATATCGTCAATGGAACGTTTTGTTATCCAGCCTTGTTTTGCATCGGCGGAATAGACCATCAGATGCACATGCGGATGATGATCTTTATTGTGGAACGCGGCATACCAACGCAGGTTATCCAAATCAATATTATGAGCATCGGCAAGCTCTGAAACATTACTGCGAATTAAATCGCGCCATCGGGGCGGATTGTTATATCGTAGTCGCTCGGCGTCTTCACGGCGCAGACTTATAACGTGAGTCCAGATGATTCCCTTGTGATTTGAAACTTCTTCGGCCACTTTGTCGAGGTCAATCTTATCATCGGTCTGAGAAAACAAACCGTGAGAACCTATTTTCTCAACGCCGGGGCGCTCACCGTAATACTTCACGAGATTTTTAACCGCAGCGAGCCTGTCAATGTTTCTTTCAATCACTGCTTCAATAAATTCGGTAGCGTTAGTTTTGGAAGACTCTTTGAGGTAATCTTCGTATTCAAGATAGTCTTTCGTTTCGGGGAAGGTATCAAGAATATTTTTAATAAGTCGTTGCTGACGGACGGTTGAGGGTGAGCGGTCGATACCGACCGCCACCTTTTCCACACTTTCGCGCGTTGCCATATACCTCAAGAGCTTGCCTGCGTTTGAGGGTTTAGGATTGCGCATATACCGACTTGTGAATATAATTTTAGGCATTAGTATTCACCGCCGTTATTATTAAAATAATCGTAATCGGTATAAATATTTGCTCTCGACTGCATGTCCTCAAGAGAAATAATACCGTTTGTCGAAGCAACCTTTTCTGCACACCACTTTTGAAGTTCTTCAAGATATTCGGGATAGAATTCTTTTTCATCTGCAACAATTTGTGTGAGCATAGAAAGCTGCACTGCTACTTTAAAAATAATTTCAGAGAGATTGTGCTCGGTATTTTTAATTTCACTTTTGATGCTTGAGGCGAGTATCGGTGAAATATAGTTTAGATTTTTGCCTTGCCTGAGATATCCAAGATAGAAATCTATCGCTTTCAGGACGAACGCATTGAGTGAACGGACATGTGCATCGTCCATCTTTTCACGGATTTCTTGCTCTGTTTTGCTGTCCATACGGATGGTTAAAGTGTATTTTTCTTCTTTGTTTTTACTCATAATGTCTCCTTTCGCTAAGATAGCATAAATTTGTGTTTACGACACCTATGAAAAGCCCCAAACGGTCGGCTCTGCCGTCCGATGTGGTACCGTGCGTGACAGCGCACTTTAACCTGCTTCCGATAATGACGACCGATTTCCGTCTATAATACCGTGTTTTCGGTCGTATTCTTCGAGTTTGCGGATTGCATTAATCCGCGCCGTTTCACGCTCTGCTTTTTCAAACTGACAGGCATTAAAATAGTCGACCGCGTCTTTTATAGGGCGTATCGTGTACAGCAGATTTCCGTTTTGCTTTTTGCCTGACTTTAAAGTAACTGTCGTATGCTCGGTAGTGATAAGGCACTTTTCTTCAAGGCTTTTCACATATTTCATAACAGTTTTACGGGTGAGGTTTAAAGCCTCACCCATTTTTCTGTAACTCGGATAGCACTGATAAGTTCTCCTGTCTTCGCAATACATAAGATAATTGTATACTGCAATTTCACCGGCAGATAATCCGAGTCTCATTATTTCATTTGGGATCATATAAAAGTTTTTACAAAGTTCCCGTTTATCTGAAGTTAAAATCATTACGCGCTCCTTCCATAATCATATTCAACCATAAGACCTGCAAGCTCGTCCTGAGTTAAATGCTCACGCAAAATAAGCCACGCCAATAATTTCGCACCTTTTAAGCGGTAGTAAGTTTTGAACAGTTCAAAAGCATCCATTACTGTGCTTGAATCTAATTCATCTGCAATAATACCGCGTACATCATTCTTATAATAAATTTTGCCGGACACAATAAATTCTTCACTGTAAGTGAGAAGGGCAATTGCCTGAATAAGCAATCTTAATTCTTTTTCACAGAAATGCTTGCGTACTTCTTTCGTCAGTATCCGTTCGCGTAACGCTTCGAGCACATCTTCTTCCGAGTACAAATAAATATAATTATCAGTCATTCTGTTTTCCTCCCGCTTTATTTTTTATCCATACTGTAAAGTCCTCTTTTGAAACTATAAAGCGATTGCCTATTCTCACTGCCGGGAAGTCCTTTTCGTGCATTAGTTCATAGGCGGTAGATGTTGCCACGCCAAGTGCTTGCGCCACTAAATCCGCGTTAAGAAAAAGCGGCAGTTCATCGAACGACTTAAATTGTGATACTTTCATTTGTAATTTTCTCCTTTACTGATTTTTTGACTTGTTTATTTGAAAACGAAGAGTCTGCGTTTTCTCCTCTGCCGTTGTTTTATTTTTACAGCGGCGATTATTGCTCAATGAGCATTTGTCATCACTTGCCTTTCGGAATAAAAAATTTACCC
>USHL01000039.1 GCA_900554525.1 uncultured Oscillospiraceae bacterium
TCCGCGGCAATTTCAGCTTTAACGAATTCGCTCACAGCTTGGAGCTTAACAGCGCAATGCTAAAAAAGATGAACGCTGCCGACAGAAGTGAAGAACCCGCACTGCAGGGAGATGTAAACGGTGACGGAGCAGTTGATATAAGAGATCTTATAAGGCTAAAAAAAATCACGGCGGATATATCTCCTGATGTCCCGGCGGCGGATATGAATCTTGACAGCGTTGTAAATGCGGAGGATATTGCCTTGCTGAAAAAAACACTTATGCAGTAATTCGATTTTACGGTATTCCGCTTTATTTGCGTTGAACTGATTTTTAAAGTCTTAATAATGAGGAGGAAAATAGAATCATGAAAAACAATATGTTTTTTAGAAAATGTATGTCAGCCTTTATGGCACTGCTCTTTGCAGCAGCAATGGTATTTGTACCCGGTAAATTACCGGTCTCGGCAACTGCCGGACCCAACCTTATAAGCAATCCGGGGTTTGAAGAGCTGACCGACGGATTTCCTTCGGATTGGACGGTATGGAATCCGAACAGCGACCCTGAAAAATATACCTATGAATATGGTGAAGGCTTAGGCAGAACAGGCGGAGGCGTTCATATAAGCCATAAAGAAAACGACGGATATGTAATATTGCAGCAGGAAAATATTCCTGTAACATCAAACACCGATTATCTGTTTGAGTATTGGTTCAAGGCGGAAAATGTTATTGCAAACGGAAGAATACAGGTCTGCATACGCCAGTTTACCGAAACCGGAGACGCAGATAACAGCTATCTTTGGACAGATACATACAATCAGTGGGGCAATACAAACGGATTTGCTAAGGTATCAATTCCGTTTACTACCAGCGCAAACGCGGTAAAGCTGCGTGCTGAAATTTATGTTAATGTTGCGGGCGGGGGCAGCGGCGACTGGTACTTTGACGATGTAAGCCTGCATACGCCCGATCCTAATCCTATCCGTAATTCGGATTTTGAAGAAGCAAGCGGAAATGTCCCGGCAGCTTGGAGCTTCAGTAACGGCGAAGATGAAAATATCACCTGGGAGCGCGACGCTTCGGGCGGCCGTAACGGCAGTGCGGCGGTGCATATAAACCGCGCCGTTAAAAGCAGTAAAGCAAGTTATATATATACGCCTGATATAAAAGTAAAGCCCGGAACGAAATATGTGCTTGAATATTGGTTTAAATCACAGAATGTCACGAATCTCGGAAATTTGACGGTTATGCTTAAGCAGAAACAGTCAAACGGCAATGATTCTTTGGAAAAATGCTATTATTATCTTGATAACTACGAGCAGTACGGCGATACCGACTGGAAAAAGGTTACAATACCCTTTACCACTGCTTCTGACGCGGCAAGGGTGGATTTGTATTTCCATTTTGTGGGCGACAGTACCGGCCGTTACGGCAGCACTGGCGAATATTGGATAGACGATGTAAGCATACGCACAAAGGCTGAATACGATGCCGATACCGAGCAGTATGCCGGAATGACCGAGGTAAACGTCACGCCGACTGTAAAGGGAATGCCCAACGGATATTATGAGGCGGTACGGCTGAACTGTGCCCTTATATCCGAAAACAATGTTTTTGCAGATGCTGTAAATGTATTTAAAAATTATGTAAAAAGCGTTCACAACATGGAAATATCCGAGGGCGAGGGAGGAATACGTCTTATACTTGATGATAGTCTTGCGAGCGACACCTATAAGCTTATCTGTGACGAAAACGGTCTTACAGTTAAAGCGTCGTCGACCGAGGGTATTAACTATGCGCTTTCAACCGTTCTGCAAATTATGAAACCTAATTCAGCCGGCGGCTTAGATTTTCCGATTTGTGATATTACAGATTATCCCGACAGCAATTTCAGAGGAGTTATGTCCGGAGTTGATTTAACTGATGTTCCGGGATATGTTAAAATTCCGATTTCAAGAATGTTGGATTATATAGACCTTTGCTATCTTAATAAAATAAATTATCTGCATATTGATTTTAATCAGTATTCACTGCATGCATTACCGAGCGATGTATTTCCCGATCTTCCGACAGAGGGGCATTATACAAAAGAAGAAATTGCTACTTTGACAGCCTATGCCAAAGAACGCGGAATTACAATTATTCCTGCGATAAATGCGCCGGGACATTCTTCCGAATTTTTGATTAAGTATCCCGAAGTTTTTGGAAGCTATACAGAGTTTGATGAAGCAATAGGTGCTGATATAGGAATTGTTGACTGTTCTGAAGAGGCATTCGCAGGACTCAAAAAAGTATATGAAGAAGTTTGTGAAATGTTCCCGGATTCTCCCTATATACATTTAGGGGGCGATGAAGCGCCGACAACCTTGTGGCATCACAGCGAAAAGACCAAGGCTTATGCCGCAGAGCATGGCTTTACCGATGAAAATGGAAATATAGATATTCAGGCTCTTTATACCGAATTTATGCGAAGAACAACCGATATGATTCTTGAAATGGGCCGTACCCCGATAGTGTGGGAGGGTTTCCCGGCTTCCGGTAACGATAAAATCTCTAAAGACGTAATCGTTATGGAATGGGAATGTGCCTATAATATGCCGCAGGATTTGATCAATTCGGGGTTTGAATTTGTAAATGTTTCCTGGCAGCCCCTTTATATTGCTGGAACTGACGGAGCGTCATGGGATTACAGGGAAATCCTTAAATGGAATATCTATAACTGGCAGCATTTCTATGAAGCTTCGGCAGCGTTCGGCGGAATGACTATCGAGCCTAACGATTTGGTAATAGGCGCTGAGATGCCGATATGGATTTATAATTCGGCTGACGATCAGACTTATACAGAATTGGCAGAACGTCTTCCGGCGTTGGCGCAGAAGACCTGGAACATCCGCGGCAATTTCAGCTTTAACGAATTCGCTCACAGCTTGGAGCTTAACAGCGCGATGCTCAAAAAAATGAACGCTGCCGACAGAAGTGAAGAACCTGCATTGCAGGGAGATGTAAACGGTGACGGAGCAGTTGATATAAAGGATCTTATAAGGCTTAAAAAAATTACGGCGGGTATATCTCCTGAGGTCCCGGCGGCGGATATGAATCTTGACAGCGTTGTAAATGCGAAGGATATTGCCTTGCTGAAAAAAACACTTATGCAGTAATTCGATTTTACGGCATTTTGCGGCATATTTTTGTTGCAGAATGCCGTTTATTGTGTTATTGTAAATTTGTTACCGCGAATAACGGAATTAAACAGTTGTTTTTCAGCCTGCGGCAGAGACGCTTTTATTATACTGTAAAAATTTAGGGAGTGCAGATAAATGAAGAATAATATACTAAAAGAACTGCTTAATGAAATAAGTTATGAGTTTCCCGAAAACACATTTATAGAAAACTGTGAAGAGGGTTATGAAATTGAGTGTAACGGAAAAGGTGAATGCAGGATACGCTGTGACAGCAATTTAAGTCTTGCGCAGGCCCTTCTTGCGCTCAAGACTTACGGCACGGATACCGCGCGCACTTTTTCGGCAAAATGCCGCTTTGAACAGTTAGGCATTATGGTCGATTGCTCACGCAACGCGGTCCCTACCGTGGAAACTGTAAAAATGCTGATACGTATAATGGCGCTTCTCGGTTACCGTTCACTTCAGCTTTATACCGAAGATACCTATGAAATACCGAGTCAGCCTTATTTCGGATATCTGAGGGGCAGATATTCATCCGAAGAATTGAAGGAACTGGACGCTTATGCCGATGAGCTTGGAATAGAACTGGTTCCCTGCATACAAACATTAGCACATCTTGAAAGAATCTTTCGCTGGAAGTGTTATGATGAAGTGAGAGATTTCGGCAATATTCTGCTGTGCGATGAAGAAAAAACCTATGAGCTGATAGAAGCTATGTTTTCCGCTGTCCGCGGCTGTTTTAAAAGCAAGCGGATAAATATCGGTATGGACGAGGCCCATATGCTTGGTCTTGGGCGTTATCTTGACATTCACGGCTTTACTGACAGAACGCAGATAATGATCAAGCACTTGATACGTGTGATTGAAATCGCCGAAAAATACGGCTTCAAGCCTATTATGTGGTCTGATATGTTTTTCAGACTTGCAAATGGCGGTGCTTATTATTCTGATAAAAACAATGTTTCTTCTGAAACAGTTGGTGAGCTGGCTAAACGCGTGGAGCTGATTTATTGGGATTATTACAGCCCGGACCGCCTGCATTACGAGCGGAATATGGAGGCGCATAAAAAGCTTGGTACAAACACATGGTTTGCGGCAGGGGCGTGGAAATGGATTGGCTTTACTCCTGATAACGCGCATTCAATTAATACTTCCGGTGCAGGTATTGAAGCATGCCTTAACAAAGAAGTGAAAAACGTAATTCTCACTGCCTGGGGAGATAACGGCGGTGAGGCGTCGCTCTTTTCGGTTCTGCCGACGTTTGCATATTTTGCAGGAAAGGCTTACGGCTTCAGCGAAGAGTATGTACATAATTCGTTTATTTCGCTCACGGGAATACAGTTTGAAGATTTTATGCATATAGATAACGCTAATTTTATAGGCGGCGCCGAGGCAGGGGATTATAATCCGAATAAATATCTTTTTTATAACGATCCGTTTCTCGGTATTTTCGATTGCCGAATCTGCAAGCAGGGCAAAGCAGATATAGAGCGTTTTCTTGGAGCATACGGCAGTCTTAAATTAGGCGGATACAGTTATATTTTTGAAACGCAAAAGGCGCTTTTGCGGGTGCTTTCCGTTAAATATGACCTTGGAGTGAGAACACGCAGATATTATAAATTGGGAAATAAATCCGGGCTTAAAGGGCTTATCGCTGAGTATAATGAGCTTTGTGCAAATATAAATGAGTTTTACAGGGCGTTTTTAAAACAGTGGGAGACCGAAAATAAGCCGTTCGGCTTTGAAACACAGGACATAAGAATAGGCGGGCTTTTAAAGCGTGCAGAGCATTGCCGTGAACAGCTGGAACGCTATCTTGCAGGCGAAACAAAGAGTATTTCCGAACTGGAGGAGACAATTTTAGACAGTGAGTGTGAAGAGAATTTCTCCGATAACCGCATTTGCGAAAATACTTGGAGCAGAATGGTATCACCGGGTGATATGACCTGAAAATCAAGCATAACAGATGCCGTTGTCAGCAGAAATCATTTAAAAGAGCGCGTATTTTACGCGTTCTTTTGTTTTAAAATAATTAATATATTATCCTAAAAAAATACAGAAATATCGGGTAAAATATAGGCAGGTGATGGTAATGAGCTACATATGCTTTGATAATGTGTGCAAATATTATAAAACGGGAGATAACATTACCCGCGCAGCGGACGGTATAAGCTTTACGGCAGAAGAAGGGGAATTTGTTGTAATAGTGGGTCCGAGCGGAGCCGGTAAAACGACTGTACTGAATATGCTCGGCGGAATGGACAGCTGCGACAGCGGCTCTATTTTGCTGGACGGCGAGGAGATCAGCGGATTTAACCGTAAAAGGCTTACCGAATACAGAAGATATGATGTAGGCTTTGTTTTTCAGTTCTATAATTTAGTGCAAAATCTTACGGCAATAGAAAATGTTGAGCTGGCGTCAGAGATATGCCGTGATCCGTTTGATCCGGCCGAAACGTTAAAATCAGTCGGTCTCGGTGAAAGAATGAAGAATTTCCCTGCACAGCTTTCGGGCGGGGAACAGCAGAGAGTCGCTATCGCGCGTGCGCTGGCGAAAAATCCCAAGATACTTTTGTGTGATGAGCCTACCGGTGCGCTTGATTACAATACCGGCAAAGCAATACTCGGGCTTTTATATGAAACCTGCAAGAATACCGGTAAAACCGTTATCGTCATAACCCACAACCAGGCGATATGCGCAATGGCGGACCGTGTCATTAAAATCAAAAACGGCAAAGTCACCTCAAACACCGTAAATCCCGAGCCAATGCCTGCTGAAAGGATTGAGTGGTAGTGAAGACCTTGTTTAAAACCGTCCGGCGTGAAATAAAACACAGCCTCGGACGATTTGCGGCTATTTTTGCAATAACCGCGCTGGGCGTCGGATTTCTGGCCGGACTCCTTTCCACTACTCCGGATTTTTACAGTACGATAGATACTTATTATGACGGTTTGGATTTTATGGATCTTAATATAAAATCCTCCGGCGGTCTTACCGACGCGGACCTTGAGGCGCTGCGCGGGGAGGATTATGTGGCGGCGGCTACGCCGGCAAAGGTTCAGGATGTGATTGCCCGCAACGAAGAGGGTGACGATAATGTGGCTCGCGTTTACGGCATAGATATCTCGGCTGTCGAAAATGAAGAAAGCTTTGTAAACCGTTTAGAACTGGTCGAGGGCCGATATCCGAAAAACAGTAACGAATGTGTTGCTCTGTATGCCAATGTTACGGACGGAAGGCCGGAGCTCGGATCAAAGCTTTCTCTAAAGGATGAAAGCGGGGCTTTCGAAAACACCGAGCTTGAAATAGTCGGTATAGCCGAAAGCCCGGTTTATATGTCGGTCGAAAGGGAAAGCAGCGATATCGGCAACGGCCGGGTAACGCTGGTGCTTTATACTTTTGAGGATATATTTAACACCGATTACTATACGGATATTTTCCTTACATTAAAAGGCGCTGAGGAACTGAACGCTTTTTACGACCCTTATAAGGAGCTTTGCGATGAATCCTCCGAAAAGCTTGAGGATGTGGCGTCTCTGCGCGAAGAGGAACGCTTTGATGAGCTTAAGACCTTGGCGGCAGATACTGCTCTTGCGACCGATGAGGGCAAAGCGATGGCGGCTATGGGGCTTGAAAGCGAAGTCGTAAAAAAAGCGGAGGAGTCGGTAAGCCGCCCCGAATGGTATATATTAGACCGCGACACTAATCCGAGCTTTGTGAGCCTTACCTCCAACGCCGAAAAGGTAAACGCCATAGCTAAGGTTTTTCCGCTGTTTTTCTTCCTTGTGGCGGCACTGGTTTCACTTACCACTATGACGCGCATGGTGGACGAGCAGCGCACCGAAATCGGTACGCTTAAGGCGCTGGGGTATTCAGGCAGGGCGATTTCCGCAAAATATCTGATATATTCCGGCGTGGCTGCGTTAGCAGGAGGCTTTGCCGGTCTTGCAGCCGGGCTTTTCGTACTGCCGGAGGTAATAATAAATGTTTACCGCATTATGTACCGTGTCCCAGATGTTATAATAAACTTTAACTGGCAGATATCGGTGACTGCTCTTTCGGTAGCGGTGATTTGCATAATCGGGGCTACTCTCGCCGCCGTTGTTTCAAATCTTAAAGAACTTCCGGCAAGGCTTATGCTGCCCAAGGCTCCGAAGCTCGGTAAACGTATACTGCTTGAACGCATCGGATTTATCTGGAACCGTATGAAGTTCACGCATAAGGTTACTGCGCGTAATCTTTTCAGATACAAAAAGCGTTTCTTTATGACCGTTATAGGTATCGCGGGCTGTACTGCGCTGCTGCTTACCGGTTTCGGGCTGCGCGACGCTATAGGCGACATAGTGCCGAAACAGTATGAAGAAATCCAGCAATATGACTTAACTGTTGAACTTGACCGTGACGCCGATCATACCGGTGTATATGATTACCTTGATGAAAACGGCTGCGAATATTTCAATGTCCACGCCGAAAACGGCACTGTTCATGAGAGCGGCGAAACTTATGAAATAAATATTTATGTTCCGTCGTCGGCCGACGGCTTTGAAGAATATATGGATATCAGGGAAAGAAAGAGCGGAGAGTCTATTGCCTTTGACGACAGCTCACTCATCATAACCGAAAAGTTTGCCGATAATCATAATCTTTCGGTCGGCAGCACCGTGACTCTGGAAAACAACGACGGCAAAACCGCCGAAGCTGAGGTGACCGGTATCTGCGAAAACTATATCTACAGCTATGTTTATATGAGCGGAGAAAAATACGGTGAGCTGTTCGGCGGGGACTGTGAATATACCACACTGCTTGTGAAAACCGACTTTGAAGATGAGGATGCGGCAATGTCTGAGCTGCTTGCCGTTTCCGGGGTCAGCTCGGCGTCTTTCTCATCGGTGATAATTGAAAGCTTTGAAAATATGGTCGGCAGCATAAATTATACCGTTGTTGTTCTGATAATGGCAGCTGGCATGCTTGCTTTTGTGGTGCTTTACAATCTTACGAATATCAATATCGGCGAACGCCAGAAAGAGATAGCCACCATAAAAGTACTCGGCTTTTACGATAAGGAGGTTAATGCATATGTGCACCGTGAGACCTATATACTCAGTATGATAGGCACATTGGTGGGTCTGGTGCTCGGTATCTTCCTCTGCCGCTTTGTCGTGACTACCGCCGAGGTGGATATGGTTATGTTCGGCAGGGATATTTACTGGTATTCTTATGTATATTCGGCTGTGATAACGGTTCTGTTTACCGTGGCGGTAAATCTTGCAATGGCATTCAAGCTCAAAAAAATCGATATGGTAGAGTCTATGAAATCGGTAGACTGACAAAAGCCGGCGCTTCAGCCGGCTTTTTGCTATTTATTGCTTGAAAAAAACTGTTGTTAAGTGTATAATATAAAATGCATAATTATGAAAGCAGGTGCATTATGACCAGAAAACAGTCAAGGGAAGAAGCTTTCATCCTTGTTTTCGAAAAGGTCTTCAGCGGCGGCAGTGTTGAAGAAATTCTCGAGCTTGCCGGTGAGGCGCGCGATCTTAAACCGAATGATTATATAAAGACTGTCTTTGCCGGCGTTTATGATAATATAGATGAGATCGACGGAATCATTTCCGAAAATGCCATCGGCTGGAAAATCAACCGAATTTCAAAAACCGCGCTTTGTGTTTTGCGGCTGGCAATTTACGAAATGAAATATATGGAAGATATTCCGGCATCCGTCTCGATAAATGAGGCGGTTGAGCTTTGTAAAAAGTACGCTACTAAGGAGGACGCCTCATTTGTCAACGGCATTCTGGCGTCTGTGGTGAAAAAGCTTTGATTACCGGCATCAGGGCGCTTTCGGTCAAACAGCTTAATCTTTATGTGAAATCCCTTTTGGAGGGCGACGCGCATTTGCAGAACGTCGCTGTTACAGGTGAGCTTTCAAATTTTAAGGACCATTATGCCAGCGGTCATTTTTATTTTACTCTTAAAGACGCAGATACGGCGATAAAATGCGTGATGTTCCGTTCGTTTGCGTCTAGGCTCACTTTCCGTCCTGCGGACGGCATGAGGGTGGTGCTGCGCGGCAGGGCTTCTCTCTATGAAAAGGACGGGCAGTATCAGTTCTATGCGGAAGAGATGTACAGCGCAGGCATAGGCGATATCACGCTTCAGTTTGAGCAGATAAAGGCTAAGCTTAACGCCGAGGGGCTTTTTGATGAAAAAAACAAAAGGCCGCTGCCGAAATTCCCGCGCCGGATAGCTGTCGTAACCTCCGATACGGGAGCCGCAGTGCAGGATATTAAGAATATACTTGCGAGGCGCTGGCCGGTCTGCGAGGTTTTGCTTTGTCCGGTGCCGGTACAGGGGCAGAACGCTGTGCCCGAAATGCTTTCCGCGCTTGACGGAATTTATGAGTCGGGAAATGCAGATATTATAATTATAGGGCGCGGCGGCG
>USHL01000040.1 GCA_900554525.1 uncultured Oscillospiraceae bacterium
GACAAAATTTTTTAATCAACGGCGGAGTTTGTCCTGCTATGGCGGCGGCCGCCTGCGAAAACGCGGACGGAATTCTTGAAATCGGCCCCGGCATCGGCGTGCTGACAGCCGAGCTTGCAAAGCGGGCTAAAAAGGTCACGGCAATAGAACTCGACGAAAGGCTGAAAAAAATTTTGCCGATCACGCTTGCCGGCTGTAATAATACCGAAGTAATCTACGGCGACATAATGAAATTGAATCTGAATGAAATTTTTGCCGAACACTTTGACGGGTGCGGTAATCTCGCGGTCTGCGCAAACCTCCCGTATTACATAACCTCTCCGGTTATAATGCTGCTGCTTGAAAAACGGCTGCCGGTAAGCAGCATAACGGTTATGGTACAGAAGGAGGCCGCCGAACGGCTCTGCGCCGAGGTCGGCACCAGAGCGGCGGGAGCCGTTACCGCAGCGGTTAATTATTATGCGGAAGCGGAAATACTTTTCGAGGTCGGCCGCGAAAGCTTTCTGCCGCCTCCCAAGGTAGATTCCGCGGTTATCAGTCTTAAAATCCGCAAATTGCCCCCTGTCAGTGTAGATGACGAAAAGAATTTCTTCAATTTCGTCAAATGCTGCTTTGCCCAGCGCCGAAAAACCCTCATAAATACCGTTTCCAATACCTCAGGCATAGAAAAAAGCATACTTAAAGACGCGCTTTCACAGCTCGGTTTGCCCGAAACCGTGCGCGGCGAACAGCTTACAATGGAGCAGCTGGCCGCGCTTTCAAACATTATTTTCAAATAAAATACCGTCCGGAAAAGCGGAGCAGAAAAACCGAAATGATTATCCTGCCGTTCCGCGTTTTCGGACGGCGCTTTTTTATTACTGTGCAAACTGGCTGTTGTAAAGCTTGGTATAAAAGCCGTTAAGCTTCAGCAGCTCTCTGTGATTTCCTTTTTCAATTATATTGCCGTCCTTCATAACCAGTATGGTATCGGCGTCGCGTATTGTCGAAAGCCTGTGCGCCACTATAAAGCAGGTGCGACCCTCCATAAGGCGCGTAAAGGCATCCTGCACCTTGAGCTCGGTTCGGGTATCTATCGAGGAGGTCGCCTCATCAAGTATCAGCATAGGCGGTTTTAAAAGCATAACCCTCGCGATACAAAGAAGCTGACGTTCGCCCTCCGAAAGACTGTTTTCCTCCCCGATAACAGTGTCATAACCTTTTTCAAGCCGCTTAATAAAACCGTGCGCCCGCGCCGCCTTGGCGGCGGCGATTATTTCCTCTTCAGACGCGTTTTCATTTCCGAACGCGATATTTTCTCTGACCGTACCCTGCTTTATCCATGTATCCTGAAGCACCATACCGTAATTTTTCCGAAGACTGTGCCTTGTGATATTTCGTATGTCGGTACCGTCCACCGTAACAGCGCCGGAATCAGCATCATAAAACCGCATAAGCAGATTTATAAGTGTAGTCTTTCCGCAGCCGGTAGGCCCTACAATGGCTATTCTCTTACCGGCACCTGCCTTAAACGAAAAGTTTTCAATAAGCCTGCGCGATTTATCATATGAAAAGCTCACATTGTCAAACTCGACCTCTCCGTCAGCTTCAAGCACTTCCGCAGCAGGCTTGTCCGGCGTCTCTGCCGTTTCATCGCAAAGCTCGAATATCCTCGCCGCACAGGCAATGGCGTTCTGCAGCTCGGTCACCACTCCGGATATATCGTTGAACGGCTTATTATATTGAGTAGAATATGCAAGAAAGCTGACAAAGCTGCCGACCGACATAGCACCGCCTATCACGAAAAAGGCTCCTGTAAGCCCTACAGCAGCATATATCAGACTGTTTATGAATCTGGTGGTAGGATTGGGAAGAGAAGAGTAAAACGACGCCTTGAGCGAATAAATTCGCAGTTTCTCGTTGGTGACGTCAAAACGCTCCTCCGCACGGCTCTCATAAGAGAATGCCTGCACCGTCTTTTGATTCTGTATCATCTCATTGACCAGCGCCGTCTGCTCGCCGCGCGTTTCCGACTGACGTCGGAACATATCATAGCTGTGCTTGGCAATGAACCGTGCCGTAAAAAGCGACAGCGGAGTCAGCAGCACCACCACAAGAGTTATTATCGGAGAAATAAGCAGCATAAATACCAGCGTTATAAGAATGGTTACTATTCCGGTAAAAAGCTGTGAAAAGCCGAGTATAAGTCCGTCCGAAAACTGCTCTGCATCACTTATTATACGGCTTATAATATCACCGTAGGGGTGCGAATCTATATATGAAACAGGCAGACGCTGAATATGCGCGAAAGCTCCGTTTCTGAGGTTCTGTACGGTTTTATAGGCTATGCGGTTGTTTATAACGCTTATCAGCCACTGAAGCACTCCCCCGGCCGCGGCGCATACGATTATTCCGAGCAGTGCGGATTTTATAGCCGGCATATCAAGCTTTCCGCTTTCGGCTATGCCGTCTATCGCGTTTCCGGCAAGCACCGGTATATACAGCATAAATATTACGCTCATAACCGAAAGCAGTAAAGAGATTACAACAAGCAAACGAAAGCGGCCGATCGCTTCCAATACCCGCATCAAAACCGTTTTTTTCTTTTTCATGCCGATTCGCCCTCCATTTTCACCTGAGATTTATAAATCTCACGGTATACCTCGCAGCTTTCAAGCAGCTCATTTTCAGTACCGATACCCGCTATTTCACCTTCGTCGAGCACAACTATGCGGTCGGCGCTGTGTATAGCGGCCACCCGCTGCGAAACGATTATAACGGTCGGTGAAAAATCCGTTTCGCGCAGCGCGGCCGACAGCGCCGCGCTTGTGGCATAATCAAGCGCACTTGAAGAATCGTCAAGTATAAGTATCTCCGGCTTTCTTACCAGCGCGCGGGCTATCGCCACTCTCTGCTTCTGGCCGCCCGAAAGGTTGCGTCCGTCCTGCTCTATCACAAGGTCAAGTCCCTCAGGCTTATCGGTCAAAAGCTGTCCCGCCTGCGCAGTATGAAGCGCCTTTATAATTTCGCTGTCCGATGCGTCCGCTTTTCCTATTTTGATATTTTCTCTCAGAGTCCCGCTGAACAGCGAAGTCTTCTGCGGAACTATCCCTATTTTGCCGCGCAGAGCCTTTAAATCATAATCCCGCACATCACTGCCGCAGACCCGCACTCTGCCCTCCGTTACATCGTAAAAGCGCGGTATAAGATTAACAAGTGAAGTCTTACCGGAGCCGGTCGAGCCTATTATTCCCACCGTTTCGCCCTTTCTGATTTTAAGGCTTATACCGTTCAAAGCCTTTTCTGACGTCTCGCCGTAAGAAAAACCTGCACTTTCAAATTCCACGGCATAACCGCCGCTGCCGTATGCTCCGGCTCCCGATACAATGGCCGGTTCCATATCAAGCACCGCCTGTATGCGATTGCCGCAGGCTATTGATTTGTTGACGCTTATAATAAGGCTCGCAAGCTTTATAAGCTCCACCAAAATCTGCGACATGTAATTGTAAAGCGCAACTACGTCACCCTTACTGATACCTCCCGCCTGTACATCAAGCGCACCGGTATAAATCAGCACCACTATGCCTGTGTTTATAATTATGAATGTAGCCGGATTAAGAAAAGAGGCTATCCTGCCGACGATTATCTGCATTTTCGTAAGCTCTCCGTTTGCGGAATTAAAGTCAGAAATTTCCGCCTCCTCCTTGCAGAAAGCCCTTATAACACGCGTGCCCTGAAGATTTTCGCGGGTCTTGAGCAGAACTCCGTCCAGCTTAAGCTGCACGCGCTTGTAAAGCGGTATGCTCGCAAGCATTATTCCGAAAATAACAGCGGAAAGCAGCGGTATAACTATCACGAAAATAAGCGCCGACCTGACGTCTACCGTGAAGGCCATAATGACCGCGCCGAAAACCACAAAGGGCGAACGCAGCAAAAGCCGCAGCGTCATATTAACACCGGACTGCACCTGATTTATATCGCCCGTAAGCCTTGTTATCAGGGTAGAAGCTCCGATGCTGTCAAGCTGAGAATATGAAAGCTTTCCTATATGCCCGAAAAGCTTTTTTCGGATTACCGTCGCAAATCCCGCCGCCGCTTTAGCGGCAAAATACTGCGCCGTAACGGCGCTTGCGAGCCCCACAACCGCCAGTACAGCGAGTATGCCGCACATCCTGAGGATATAAGGCTTGTCCCCGGCGCCGATGCCGTAATCTATTATTCGCGCGATTATCAGCGGAACCGTCAGCTCAAAGCATACCTCCAAAAGCTTGAAAAGCGGACCCAATACACTTTCTTTTATATATCCCTTTAAATATTTCAGAAGTTTGAACATTTGTGTCTCCGTTAAGATATTTTTATAATAATAACATTAAGCCTGCGCTTTTTCAAGCAGAAAATAAGCAGGACTTTAGATGCAGTCCTGCTTACAAACAGATTCAGATTACCCTTACGCGTATAACGCCGTCAATAGCGCTTATATGCTCGGTGACCTTTTCGGCGTCGGCCTTGCTTATGTCAAGCATTGTATAAGCATAGTCTCCGCGAGATTTATTAAGAAGATTTTCAATATTGATGTTGTCCTCCGCAAATATTCCGGTAATGGCCGTAAGCATATTCGGAATATTTTTATGGATTACGCATACCCGGTTCTCACCGCTCCTCGGCATTGTGATTTCGGGGAGATTTACCGAATTCACTATATTGCCGTTTTCAATATAATCCATCAGCTCGCGCGCCGCCATGCTCGCACAGTTATCCTCCGACTCCGGTGTGGAGGCCCCGAGATGCGGGATAGCAATAACGCCGTCCACGCCTAAAATATCGTCGGACGGGAAATCGGTGACATACGCCGCAACCTTGCCGGATTCAAGCGCAGCCTTAACATCGTCGTTGTTGACAAGTCCGCCGCGCGCGAAATTGAGGATGCGCACCCCGTCCTTCATTTTGGCAATGGAGGCCGCATTAACAAGGTTCTTTGTGTCGGCGGTAAGCGGAACGTGAATTGTAATATAATCGCACTTTTCGAATATTTCGTTTATATCAAAGATATGCACCGCGTTATGGGTAAGGTTCCAGGCAGATTTTACCGAAAGATAAGGGTCGTAGCCGTATACCGTCATACCGAGAGCGTTGGCGGCGTTGGCAACCATTACGCCGATGGCTCCGAGCCCGATCACACCGATGGATTTGCCCTTTATTTCAGGACCTGTAAAGGCGCTCTTGCCCTTCTCAACCGCTTTTCCGACTTCATCTCCGCCGCCCTTCAGGGTTTTGGCCCATTCAATACCGGAAATTACGCGGCGGGAGCTTATAAGAAGCCCTGCAATGACAAGTTCCTTAACGGCATTGGCATTGGCTCCGGGAGTATTGAATACGACTATGCCCTGCTCAGAGCAGCGGTCGATCGGAATATTGTTGGTTCCGGCGCCTGCTCTGGCAATAGCCTTTAAGCTTTCGGGAAACTCGGTGTCGTGCAGAGCGGCCGAACGCACAATGGCGCCGTCGGCGTTTTCCACCTCTTCGCCTATCGTGTATTTATCGTCAAATACCTCAAGACCGCTTTTGGAAATCTTATTATAGGTTTTTATCTTATACATTACGCGTTTTCCTCCTCAAACTTCTTCATAAATTCAACCAGCTTTTCCACGCCCTCAATCGGCATTGCATTGTAAATAGAGGCTCTCATGCCGCCTACCGTGCGATGGCCCTTAAGATTTACGAATCCGGCTTTCTTGGACTCCGAAACGAACTTTGCGTCAAGCTCCTCGCTGCCGGTTATAAACGGCACGTTCATAAGCGAACGGTCCTCCGGAACAACGGTTCCCTTGAAAAGCTTGCTTGAATCCAGAAAATCATAAAGTACGGCGGCTTTCTTCTCGTTGTGCTTTTTCATTGCTTCAAGGCCGCCGAGCTTTTTGATCCATTTGAATACAAGACCCGCAATATAGATAGTGTAGCAGGGCGGAGTGTTAAACATAGATTCATTTTCGGCATGCGTGGCATAGTTGAGCATGGTCGGGGTAATGTCCATAGCCTTGCCGATAAGATCCTTGCGGATTATGACAATGGTAACTCCTGCCGGAGCAACGTTTTTCTGAGCGCCGGCATAAAGCAGGCCGAACTTGGAAACATCGATAGGCTCCGAAAGAATACAGCTTGATATATCTGCTACCAGCGGCACATCACCGGTATCCGGCAGAGTATGGAATTTTGTGCCGTAAATGGTATTGTTCATACAGATATGGACATAATCGGCCTCAGGGTCGAAATCCGACTTTTGGGTTTTCGGGATATAAGTATAGGTTTTATCCGCCGAAGAGGCAACCACGCGGGCCTTGCCGTATCTTGCCGCCTCTTTGTAGGCCTTGTTGGCCCACTGACCGGTGATAAGAAAATCAGCCTTGCCGCTGCCCGTCATAAGATTCATCGGAACCATCGCAAACTGTGTAGAGGCGCCGCCCTGCAGGAAAAGCACTTCATAATTGTCGGGAATATTCATAATTTCCCTGAGATCCGCCTCGGCCTGCTTGATGATAGCCTCGTACTCCTTTGAGCGGTGTGACATTTCCATAACCGACTGGCCGGTCTCGCCGTATTCGAGCAGCTCTGCCGCCGCGGTTTTTAAAACTTCCTCGGGAAGCATCGAAGGACCTGCGCTGAAATTGTAAACTCTTGCCATTTGTTTGACCCCCATAATTTTACGCCGTGTTTTATGTCGGCATATTTAATCACGATGTAATACATTATATTCTCTTCCGCTCTGAATGTCAATGGGATTGTTAAAATATTAACGTCGTTTTTTCTTAAATTTAAAATTCTTCCTAAAATATTGTTATTATTTTAACAAATATGATGCGTAAATACCCGCGCCGTAAAGCGCGGGTACCGTTTATGAATTTACAATTTTATAATAGGTTCTCGCCGTAAAATGAAAAATAAGGAAATAAACCAGCGCGAATACCGCCACCGTGCCCGCCGCGCAGGCTATAAACAGCAAATGGTTGACCATTCCGAGCAATGCCAGAAGCTTGGTGATGATCTTATACGCAAAGGCAAGATGTATCACCGCAGCGATGAGCGGCAAAAAGAAAATCTTCAGCACCTGTGAGTTTATCGACTTTTTCACCTCCGCCTTCGACATACCCACCTTCTCCATTATCTGGAATCGCTGCCGGTCTTCATAGCCCTCTGAAATCTGCTTGTAATAAATCATAAGCGCGGTAAAGCCGATAAACAGCAGCCCTAAAAAGATACCGATAAACAGCAGTCCGCCGTACATACTGAATGTGCTTTGCCTTGTATCCGTTCTTGAATCGACAGAGTAGTAGCCGGGCATATCTCCAAGCTGCGACCTGATACTGTTAAAGCATTCGAGCTTCTGCTCATCACTGCCCGAAAGATTAAAGGAGTATTCCCAAATAGCCTCGCTCGCATCATCTTTATATATCTCTTTCTGCTGCCGATAAAGGGCGTCGTAATTTTCGTCGCTCAGTATTACGCAGAAGACCTCCATAGCATATCCGAAAAACCTTTCGGAACCGGGAACATCCTCAAGCCATATTATATTGTATTTTTTGCCCGCCAGTTCAACCTCGGAACCGTTGTAAGCGCCGTTGTAAAGCACGGCAAGAGCCTCGCTGTCGCCGAGAGTACGGTTTTCGCCCGAAAGGCGGTTATAGGTGCTCAGATTAATCGCGCCGACCACCGCCATCGAAATTGAGGATCTTAATTCATCCTGCGATTTCGGAAAGTAATAGCGCCCTCCGTCCTTGAGCATCGCCACCTCAAAGGCCTCGAAATCGCCCTCGTCCGACATCTCAAGCCCGCTTTGACCGACAGCGGCCTCAGCCACCGAAATCACCGCCTGTTTATCGATTCCGGTGTCCTCGGCGCAAAACTGTATTATTACATCGTACGGCGCGCTGCGGTCTACTATGTCCTCAATGCCGATATTCAGGCAAACTGTTCCGGAAATCATAACCAGCACCATTGTCGAAAGAATACAGATATTGGAAAGTCCCGCGGCATTCTGCTTCATACGGTAGAGCATACCCGACACACTCGTAAAATGCTTTGCCTTGTAGTAATAGGAACGGTTTCTGCGCATCAGCTTCAGCACGGCAATGCTTCCCGAGGTGAATAAGAGATAGGTGCCGGCAATTACAAGCATAACAGCCACAAAAAAGAGCATAACCGCAGTTACCGGGTCCTCAACGGCGACGGCTATATAGTATCCGCCGGCCAGCGCCAGTACTCCCAGCAGAGCCGCAAGCCATTTTGCTTTAGGCTCCTTTTCGCCGACATTACTGCCGCGCAGCAGCTCGACAGGCTTTGAAAGCCTTATGCAGAAAAGATTGTAAACCAATGTCACAAAGAATATTGCGGCGAATAATAAAACCGCATGCCCTATCGACAGCGGCGAAACCGAAAAGGCTATCTGAACGTCATAGCCTATTAAAAAGCAGAGTATAAGCAGCAAAAGCTTGCTCACCGCAATGCCGAGAAGTATACCGGCGGCAACTGTCAGCACTGCGGTTATCAGCGTTTCCCAGATGAGCATATGGGCGATATTGAGCTTGCTCATTCCGAGGATATTATAAAGTCCAAGCTCCTTTTTGCGGCTCTTTATCAGAAAGCTGTTTGTATAAAATAAAAAAATCACCGAAAAAATGCCGACTATAACCTTGCCCATATTCAGAAAGGTAAGCAAAATCTCACCGCCGTATACGTCCTTTATACCGTCATTGTTGACAATAAACAGCAGGTCGTAAAACATAGCGGCGGTAAAAACGCAGGTCACCAGATACGGAAGATAAAAGCGCCGGTTTTTGCCGATATTCCGCAGAGCCAGCTTAGGGTAAAAAAGCTTAAGCATCACAGTCACCGCCCGCCGCCAGCATTGTAAGTGTATCCGAAATTTTCTGGAACATCTGCTCGTTGGTATTGCCCGCCTTATACAGCTGATGAAATACGGTGCCGTCCTTGATAAAAAGCACCCGCTTCGCATTGCTCGCCGCCTTGGTCGAATGGGTAACCATCAAAATAGTCTGCCCCTCGGTATTCAGCTCGGCGAAAAGCTGCAGCAGCTGGTCGGAAGCCCTTGAGTCAAGCGCCCCTGTCGGCTCGTCTGCAAGGATTATCTGCGGATTTGTAATAACCGCCCTCGCCACCGCCGTACGCTGCTTTTGGCCTCCCGAAATTTCATAAGGATATTTTTTCAGTATATCTGTTATACCGAGCTTTCTCGCAAGCGGCACCAGAGCCCTCTGCATTTCGGCATAGCGCTTGCCGGAAAGCACAAGCGGCAGAAGAATATTATCCTTTACCGAAAAAGTGTCGAGCAGATTGAAATCCTGAAATACAAATCCCAAATTTTCACGGCGAAAGCGTGT
>USHL01000041.1 GCA_900554525.1 uncultured Oscillospiraceae bacterium
GCCCCGAATGAAATTTTCAACCGCTTCGGAATACTGCGGCATAATCGGCGCAAGGTATTTGCCGGCTATTTCATTGAATTTACCGTACTGCTTTTCGTTAAATGCCGGAACGGTTAAAAAATAACTTCCGTTTTGTCTTTTTATTATATACCCGTCGCGAATTGCATTTGCCGCCGACTCCGTATCTTCTGTCGAACCTATATGTATAATGTCTTCACAGACATTGATATAATTAGCATACATCATCTGCCGGTATGCCATACCGCCGATACCGTTATATACCGTATGACTGAAACATCCGCGGCTTCCGAGATTAGCGCTATGCTGTATTCCGATTGCTGTTCTGTGGTATTTGCCCGTCTCCATATTGCCTATATAGCACCATTCATTGCCGTCATATTTCTTCCCGAACGGAGGATACGGCAGCTTGCAGTAATGCTCGCTTGCAAAAGCAAACGCCATTGCTCCGTAAAGATAAAACAAATCTGATTCGCTTTTTTCGGCTTTATAAAAATCAATTTCCGAAGCAGCCGAGGCTATGCGGTTCAAGGCGGTCAATAGCCCGTCCATAACCGGTTTCAATGACTTTTCAGCATTTTCCTCACAATAAGCTCCGTATTTATCGGAAAAAATCACAAAATCAGTCTGATATTTGTTTTTTACAGTTTCAATAACAGCCTCACGTTTCAGTAAATTATTGATGCGTTCTTCAACATAATATGCCGGCACGCCGCATATCTTTGATATTTCTTCAATACTCTTTGCCTGTTCATAACAGCAATAAAGTATATTTACAGAAAGTGCATCGCTGATATACACAGTCGGAAAAGGAATAGTTACGCCGTTATAGTTCCCGTTGCCGTAGATATCTAATCTCATTTTAACAGGTCTCAAAGATGTTTCCGTCATTTCCGTATACTCCTTTTTCAATTTTTTTCTTGCTTCCGAAAGTCTCCAGGTGACTGTCCCTACAGGAATATTAAGCTTTTCCGAAATCTGTTTTACCGAAAGCCCGTCGTAATAATAAAAAACGATAATATCACGGTACATTGCGGAAAGCATTGCAATTTTTTCCCGAATATACCCGTATTCTTCTTCGGCGTCTTCATATTGTTCTTCATATAAAAAACTATTCAGTACATCGTAAGAATACATTTCGCGCTGTTTTTTCCTGTGTCTGCAAAAGCTTTTGGCTATATTGTTTGCCACACCCCAAAGCCACGGCTCGAATTTATCATCATCCTTTAATTTAGAAAGCTCACTGACGGCCGTAAACAATATTTCCTGTGACAGCTCTTCGGCTTCTTCGCGGGAAAACGTACGCCTGACGGCAAAACCGTAAATTCTTTCAATATAATTTTCGATAACATTTACATCCACAGCATCCCCCTCCTTTCATTTATAAAGTGCGGAATCCTTCACTTTAATTGGGTGTTTTTTACTAAAACATTATTAACCGCAGGAATATATTCCCGCGGTTAATGCTTATCGTAAATTATTGCTCACATTTTTCTATATACTCCGCCAAATTTTCCCGCTGCCTGGTATTAAGCTCCTGCTCACCGAAAAGCGAGCTGTAGGAAAACAGTACATAGCCCGCCACACGGTCGCTTTCATAGCAATTCTCCACCTGACGTGCAATGATATCATCATCGCTCTGCCACTCCGCCTTATCGCTTTCGGCATCAGTTCCGATTTTATAGCTTGCAAGGCCTATAAGTAATCCCACATCGTCATTGCATTCCACCAGCGCCTCCCACTCGTTCAGCAGGTTTTCAAAGGAAAATGCCGGATTGGGATATTCAAAGCCGAAATAAAGCTGAGGAATGATATAATCGACACAGCCGCTTTCAACCCAGCTTTTAACGTCGGCATAAAGATTGTTGTAATTGTTCTCTATCGACGCGGCAGGGCTTACGGTAAAGAGAATGTCCTTGTCGTAAAATTTTACGGCGGTATAGCATCCGCTTATCAGCGCGTTTACATTAGCCCGCCGCCACTCATCGAGCGCAAGCGAATTTTCCGTTTCCGATTTGTATTTCGCGTAGCTTTCGGCATCAAAGGAGTCGTCGGTCGTAGGATAAAAATAGTCATCGAAATGTATACCGGCAACCTCGTAGTTTTCAAGTATTTCGCGTATGCCGTTTATGACCAGCTCCCGTACCTCATATTCCGCCGGGTTAAGATAAATACCGTTGGCTTTCACAACGTTTACATCGTTTTCGGATTTATCGTCGCTGAGCCATTTATAGGCCGGACTGTCCTTATCAAGAGCGGTTATTTCCGTAGAGGAGGTAAGCACCCGATATGGGTTAATCCATGCATGCACCCTTATTCCGTTTTGACGGCAGGTATCTACTATGTATTCAAAAATATCAAAATCATATTTTTCAGCCCTCGAAATCAACGGAAAATATTCAGACGGAAAAAGCGAATCGCAATAGGCACGGACATGCACATATAAATTTTCTATTTTCAAACCTTTACAGTTTTCTACTACTTTTTCAAATTCTTTTTTAAAGCCGTCTGTGCTGTCAAGCATGGAATTTATCTCGCTGAATGAAAGCCATACGCCGCTTGAAGACGTGTTTTCAAGGCTTTGCGGCTCTTCGGACGGAGCAGGCACCGAGCTTATATTCTGAGCTGAGCTGCAGCCGCACAGCAGCAGAAAGAGAGCCAGTATAACAGCCACTGATTTTTTCATAAACTTTACCCTCGCAATACGGCATTTCTGAAGTATATCATAATTTCTTCAAGTGAAAAAGCATCGTCGGCTTTAAGAGTTATGTAAACCGACCTGACAGCATGCATATGGGGAATAATCCGCACCGATTTGAACGTTCCGCATCCGTTATCTATATCCGGCAGGCCGAGATTGATTCGTTCCGTGTTTCTGCCGTTGATCGATACTTCTATCTGTCCCTTCGCCGCAACCGAAATAAAAATATTTTCGAGCTGCTTCTTTTCCGAAATTCCGAAATCGAAATTCTTAGTTGAAAAACCGCATTTTATTTTCTTTTTTAAAATTTTGCCGTCAGGCAATCTTATAATATCGGTATAACCTTCAAAGACAGCCGCGCAGCATACATCGCCGTAAAAGGCTATTATTCCGTTCCCGCCCGGTAGGCCGCAAAGCAGCCGAATGTCGCCGAAATCCCAGCAAAAACACTTGAGCTTTTCGGTTTCAGCAGTATCAATTATAACAGCTTTTTGACCAGATATCAACAAATAACAACCATTTACATCTATGGCAAACTTATTCTTTCCAAGTTCGGAGGCAAGCGGGCAAAGCACCGAAATAACTCTTCCGTTAAAAAGACACACTTCGTTATTCGGACTGAGCCAAATCGGATATCCACCGCAATTAACGGCAGTTTTGGGGTTATTACAGCCTATCTCGCAAATCTGAAAAAGATCCCGGCTCACTAAATCAAATATAAAAACAGCGCTTTCTTTAAATACAATAAGTTTTTCCTTATATTCCAAAAAACCCGTTATCTTTTCCCTGTTTCCTACCGAACAAAGCTCACAAAATTTATGCGGTGCGTAATCCTCAGCCGCAAACATCCGGTTTCCCTCGGTCAAAAATACGGTGCCGCCAAAAGAAATTACATTTTCCGTCTTTACTGCAAGCTCTGCCTTAATGCTCCATTCTCCGGTATCTTCGCAAAATATGTAAACATTACTTTTATCCTCAAACGCCGCGATTGCATAAGCTTCACCCGCAGAATAAAAAAATATTCTTTCAGGCCGTTTATCAAATAAAAGAGTTCCCGCCTCAAGCACCATTTGCTTTGACAAGAAAAATATTTTGACTCTGAGAGGACTGTCCAAGGCCGTCAGCACCCTATATTTTTCTCCCTTAAAAATTATCTCGCCCGCAGGGTTCAATCCCGCATACCGGATAATCGCTGTGTCCTTTGCCGCAATACCGGGCCGCGTCTTCAGAGTTCCGTTTTCAAACCATACATTTACACCCCCTGTCAACTGATTGTCACCCACACGATAAGGCTCGTCTGAAAGGTTGATACCACCGTTTAACTTTCTTATCCTGAATGTCTGCACCGATGTGCGGCGCAAAAAATTAAATTTCACTGTGCCCTGCCGCCTTAAATTTCATCTTAATAAATTCTATAGTTATAATAATCACTATATGACAAAAGAACGGGATTTCTCCCGCTCTTTTAATTATACCAAAGCGCCCTCGTCAATCAGCAGCCTTTTTAATTCTTTCACATCTATATCGCGTGGTTCTGTACCGCTTCGCACAGCCAATGCCGCCGCAGTGCCGGCCGCCTGTCCCAATGCCATACACGAAACCATCACCCTGCTTGAGGAAAGCGCCTCTCTGGTAACTGAAATGCATCGACCCGCCGCAAGCAGACCGTCTGTCTTTTCAGGGATAAGGCACCGGTAAGGAATCGTATAATATTTGCCGCGGTCAAGCGGCGTATGCTCGGTTGTTTCACCGGGGCTGTGCATATCAAACATATAATTGTTGCGCATTACCGAATCTTCAAATTCGGTATAGTTTGTGATATCCTGTTTTGTCAAAGTGTATACCCCGCGCAGACGTCTGCTTTCCCGCAGGCCGATCTGTATGCCGCTGTTTTTTACATAACAGTTTTCATAGCCCTTCATATATTTACGGAAATACCTCACAATTTCGAATATCTGTCTGCGGCATTCAAGCTCCGCGGCGGTCAGATCCCATGCATTTGTTGAATCTCCCGGGCATCGGGTTGCATTGCAGTAAACTTCATTTTTATGAAATCCCGCAAAAAGTCCGAAACCGTCATGCTTTACCGGATATTTACCCTCGGCATAAAGCTTTTTATGCAAGGCACGCTGTTCCGCCGTCAAAGTGACCGGCCACTGGCCGACCGCAGCATTTGCAAGTACAAAAGTGAGTGTCATAGGCTGAACAATATCGCCGCTTTCCTGTTCAAAAGCTGCACCGGAATATGCAATTACATCTCCGTCTCCGGTGGCATCGATTATCACCTTGGACTTTAAAAGCTGACGCCCCGATTTATTTTCGACGATTATCCCATTAAGCTTATTATGTTCCGTGACAGCGCCGACTATCATTGTATGCAGCAATATTCCGACCCCGTTTTGCTCACAGAATTTCTGCGCAGCATATTTGCAGATTTCAGGCTCCTGACGTATATGTCCGTATTTTTCGGGTTCAAAATCCGCTTCTCCCGGTTCCTGCATCGTTCCACCCATGCTCCGTATGAACTTTGCAAATTCATAAGGTGCTCCCCTGACCGCCAAATGCCCCGCCATATCGCTGAACTGCCGTAAATTCATAACGCCGCCGGCAGTCATCATACCGCCTATACAGCCATGCTTTTCAACCAAAAGGACCTTATCAGCTCCGGCGCGCCGGGCGGATACAGCGGCAATCAGGCCGGCAGGACCCGCACCTGCAACAATAACATCCCCGGTGTAAGCAACAGGTATTTCACGTGCTGCTTCTATATACGTATCCATAACCACTCACTCTTTTCTTGATATTTTCAAGTTTATTTTATCAATTATTCTTTTTATCTGTCAATTATTTTGTATATTTTTATTATAACATAGTAAAAATATTACATTTTATATTAAAAGGGACTGCCGTTGAATCAACGGCAGTCCCTTTTATCTGCGGAAATATTCCCGTAATCAATTAAAAGTATAATATAAACTAATCTCAATCTGACAGATTCATTATTCTTTCTGCAAGACGTTCACAGCCGCGGCCGTCCACTGTACTCTGCATCCTTTTGGAAACTGCCGCACGGTAACTCAGATCTTTCCGTTTTGAAGCTATAAAATCCGAGATAAAGTCCAAAACCTCCGTTATGCTGTTTCTGACATCACCGGCATACGGCATCAAACCAAGCGCCGCAAGTTTTTCGGCGGCGAAAAGCTGATTATCGGCCAATGTGTAAACTACGGACGGAAGACCGCAGGCAAGCAGCTCATATACCGTCACTCCGCCGGCTGTCACCGCCATGTCGCATTTCTTCATATAATCCGAAATATTACTGATATTATACAATAAACAGACGTTTTTGCACTCGCCCCATTTTTCCTCAAGCGCCGGCTTGTTAGAATTGTATTTACCTATGATAACATAATATTCCAAGGCATCGAACCAGTCACAGCGGCTCAAAAAATCCAGAAGCTTTCCGGCAACGTTAAAATTATCTGTTCCGCCCGTAGACACTAAAATCTTTTTTGCAGATTCTCCGTAACTGCGTGAAACCGAAGAAAACTCTTTCCTTAACGGAACATATTTACATCCCAACGCGAAATCGGTGCTGGCGCCGGCCTTAAAGTATGACTCCCGATAATTCATATCCTCCGCGTAAATACTGTAATTTACCAGCAAATCGACCGGATATGCAAAGCTGTTTATATCATCAATATAAACTGTCCTTGTTTTCTCCCGCAGTTTATTAAGGTATGATTCGGTCACATAATATGAATCAATCACCAAAGTCTTTATGTTATTTTTCTGTATCTCGGCAATAACAATATCTTCTTCACTTTCGAGATTATTCCACTGTGTGCCGAGACTTATAAACTCAAAGCCTCTGCTCACAATAAGAGCTTCCTGCCCCTTATCTGCCGATATAAAAACGCAGTCTGCACCCTTTCTGCGCAAAGTCTCGGCTATTGACAGACATCTCATAATATGTCCGGTGCCTATCTGCGCGTTTCCGTCGGCTCTGAAACCTATCATACAAATTCACCGTATTTTCTTGCTGTATTCGATGCGATCCTGCAAAACTTTCTTTTTAAAACCGTTTTTTTCAAAGCATCTCTGAGATGCAATATTCTCAGGCTTTACATATCCCACCAAATATTTTACGTTTTGTGCCGGCTTCAGGCCGCCTATAATTTCCTCGGTCTGCCTGATAATTTCAGACCCGTAACCCTTACCGCGATGCTCTTCAGCAATACTGTAGCTAATTACTGCCGTTTCACCGTCAAGCTCCAGCCGCAGCTGACCGACATTATCATTATCTTTTTTGCATATAAAAATCTGACAGTCAGGGTCATTGAGCTTTGAAGACAACCATTTTATATGTGTATCATAAGAAATAGCTTCCGTATGAAAGGCATTTCTGCGAACTTGACCGTCATTGGCCCATTCAAATAAAAGGAGCGCATGCTCTTTGCCGGCTTTAATAAAATCCAACATAACTAAATTCCTTCGGCAATATATTCAATGTCCATCGGTGTACCTAAATCCAAATCAGCAGAAGCATGTTTTCCTAATATACTTTTATAATATTTAGGTTTTATGCCATTGCCCGGACGTATGATTCTTATGTTTTGCGTTGTAAATTCTTCGCCTGCTTTAATATTTTTCACAACAAATACCGAACGCCTGAATACAAGACTGTTTTTTTCCTGTTCGGACGCGCCGTAAAACGGCTTTCCCAATGCTGCCTCAGTATCCCGTATATCAGACACCATTTTTTTGAATTCGGCAGGCGTCATAGAAAACGAAGCATCCGGATTTTCAATTTCTCTGCTAATGCAGAAATGCTTTTCGATCACCGAAGCGCCGAGCGCCACGGCAATAGTTGCGCTGAGCGACCCCATAGAATGATCCGACAGGCCTACCGGCAGACCGAAACGCTCCCGCATATCCGCAATGGTGCTCAGATTCATATCGGCCGGATCGGCCGGATATGCGCTTGAGCATTTCAGAATGGCAAGCTGTGTATTGCCTGTTTTCTCAACTGCCTCCACCGCTTCGCGTATTTCCTCGACAGTTCCCATTCCGGTTGACATTATAATCGGCTTGTTTTTAGACGCCACATATTCAATCAGAGGCAAATCCACCATTTCAAATGAGGCTATTTTATAAAATTCCAAGCCCATATTTTCGAGAAAATCAACAGCGGTATTATCGAAAGGAGTAGACAAAAAATCTATTCCGATTTTATCCGCCTCCGCTTTTAATTCCGGCTGCCATTCCCAAGGGGTGTAAGCTTTTCCGTAAAGTTTATAAAGATTTTCACCGTTCCAGGTGCCGTTTTTAATCCGGAAATATTCGTTATCACAGTCTATCGTCAGTGTATCAGGTGTATAAGTCTGTATTTTCATGCAGTCCGCTCCGCTTTCTTTGGCAGCATATATGATTTCTTTAGCACGTTCTATACTTCCGGCATGATTGGCACTCATTTCGGCAATGATATACGCCGGATATCCCTGGCCTATAACCCTGCCGTTTACCTTAATAAATTTATCCATAAAACTCACCCGTGAAGCAGACGGTATTTAACCTCCGCTATTTTCCAATCTTCCACATTGTCGATATCCTGAACCTCAAGCTCAGGCAATACTATCGGAACGGTTTTGCCCATTATCAGTTTTCTCTGACTGATAAAGCTCTCAACTTTTAAGCAGTAAAACTGACCTGCATCATGATAAAAGCTTTCCAAATCCTGGCTTCTTGCCATAGCATACTCAGGCCATTTGAATTTCAGCAATCCGTCTTCTATTATCACTGCCCGCTGAGGAGGAAAACCGAATTTTACAACCGGCACCGCACTGTCAGCGCCGCTTTCCTCCAAAGCTTTCATTCCCGCCGACAGCCGCTCAGCCGTCAAAAACGGGGCGGTAGGATAAATACAGCAAAGATATTCATACTTTTTGCTGAGCTTACCGTATTCCTCCAGCACCTCTGAAATAACATCAGCGGTAGTCGCATAGTCATTTGAAGTTTTTTCGCTTCTGTAAAACGGCACCTCAGCCCCGCAGGCAGAAGCGACATCCGCTATTTCCCTGCTGTCGGTTGAAACCATCACCGTATCAAAAATACCGCTTTTAACAGCCGCATTTACAGAATACTCTATAATAGGCTTTCCGCAAAACTCTTTGATATTTTTTTTAGGAATCCTCTTGCTCCCGCCGCGGGCGGTAATAACTGCAATCTTACTCATTACTGCACCTGTTTTTTATAATATGTGACTACTTTTTTTACAGCTTATGCAATGTTTCTTCTAACTTCTTTGATTCTTGCAGTATTATCTAACTGATTGGTTGCGTTCTGGAATCTCAAATTGAAAAGTTCTTTTTTAGCAGCTACCAGCTCCTGTGCCAGTTCTGCATCGGACTTTGTCTTCAATTCTTCTACAAATTTATTTGATTTCATTCTGTCACACCGCCTTGTGTTACTCATATGCGCTAACCCGAGATAAGCCTCACGGTTATATGAGATGCCG
>USHL01000042.1 GCA_900554525.1 uncultured Oscillospiraceae bacterium
TTTTGTAATACGGGAAAAAGAATTCCTCAAACATCTCCGCCGAAATCCCGACCGTTTCCTGAGAATCCATAAAGCCCCACACGTCGGTTGTTTTCAGCGGCCTCTTTTCCGATTCGTCATAACCCGGCAGCCGTGTCGTTGCGCAATAGGTTCCCTGACCCAAGCGCTGAAAGCCTACGGTGGGCAGTATGAGCTGTTCGCGTTCAAGATAATCGAAATACTCGATTACCTCGTCCGACAGTCTGTCCATTAGTTTTTTAAATAAATCGGGATAATCATATAACGAGTACAGCATGGTTTCCATGCCCATCATATGCACTAATTTTTGTGTGGGGCAGATATAAAGCGCGTTGCCCTCAATTCGCGCCGGTAAAATGTCACCGAATAACTCATTGACGGTCTGTACGGTTTTTTCTGCGGCCTGACGGTTACAGCCGAAGGTTGATTTTTCAATCTTATCATAATCGCTTTCAAGATCGTTGATGAGATGGATAAACTGATGTCCCAGACTTTTATTTCCCTTTCCGTCGGTTGCCTGCACAACGGGATCCTTCCAGTTGAAAATATTCATCCATACGCCGCTTGACACAGGGAAATAATCCGCTACAACCGTGTCGTCTTTAAAGTATTTATGATTATACATTCCCATAATCAGCTGCCATTCAAGCGAGCGGGCGTCATTCGATTCGCATTGCAGCAGAGGCTCGACCAATTCCTGCGCAAAGGTGTCCAGCTCAATTGTAAACATCGGGCGGCTGCCCTTGCAGTCGTTGTGAAGATACCAGTCGTTCTTGAGACTGATCATTTCGGGTTCGTTTGCCATTTCCAGCCGTTGCTTTGCCAGCTCACGCAAACGGAGCTTATCTTTTTCTGAAATCATTGTAATACCGCTCCTTTTATAACAAATTGTATTTTTTATGCTTTAAATTTTCAGACGAACTTATTTATCCGAATAATATTCTGCCGCAGCTTTGAAGAACGCGTTGATATTATCCCAGGATGAAAGCGGAGGAATATCGCAGCCGGAAGAAAGCACAAAATTGCTGTAACCGCCGCATTTGTTTAAGAGCTGCTTTGTCGCCTCCGTTATTGATTCGGGTGTACCGTTGCGGAATTCACCGGCAGGATCTATATTACCCATAAAAATAACATTTTCGGGAATCAGTTCGGCAGCCTGTGCGAGCTCAACCGCATTGCCGAAATGGTATGCGTCTGCGCCGAGAGTCATAATATCACTCATAAGAGGTATTACGTTACCGCAGTTATGATAAATAAAGCCGAAATTATCATCGGATACTGCGTCGATAATTCTCTTTACATACGGAATTGAAAATTCCGCGTTAAGCTCGGGCGAGAGCAGACCGGCTGCGGGCTCCGCCATTACTACGCCGTTTGCACCGGCTTTTTTAAAAGCAATAATATAAGCTTCTGTAAACTGCGCCGCTTTTTCCAAAGTTGCGTGAACCGTTTCCGGTTCCACATAACAGTTGACCATAATTTCAGTCATATCCATCAGCCTTCCGGCAAGTGAAAACGGCCCTATAACTCCGGCGAAAACGGGACGGTCGGCTATCAGCCTCACCGCTTTTTCAATAGCCGATATGTACAGTCCGGTTCGCCCGGCACCGACATCAGGCACCTTGAGGGACTGTGCGTCTGCCATGCTTTCGATCAGCCTGCCTGTGACCGCAGGAACCTCGTCCTCCGGGAAATTTACCGCCGCGCCGAACGCTTCCGCCTCGACCGAAAGATCCATCATGCTGACCGATGCGAGGCTGTCGCAGCGCTGAGCAACAGCCGCCATGCCTTTTGCCTGTAAATCAGCGTCGGAAATCAATTTACGCACCGTTATGTCCAAAAGCTGAACACAGGGAAAGGATAAAACAGGCATTGCCTTTTTATGCGCATTGGTTTTCAGGCTTTCAAACCATTGCTTCATATTTATTTTCATATTTATCGCCTCGCTTCATAAAAGTATATTCAGTATAACAAACAAATTTGGCTCAGTATTGTAATATTTTTTTATTTTTTGTATTAAAACATCATATTGTCGCAGTACAGCTCCATAAATAAAGGGTCTGCGGAAAGCTCGGTACTTTCCGCTTCACGGGCTGTTTTCTCTGCCTGAATCCGGCAGCTGTCGCTCTGAAGAATCATTGCGGCCCCCGTTCCGGAGGCGTTTCCGATGACCTGTACACGCTCCGAAAGACCCGGCGGAACCATACCGATTGCCGCGCAGCTTTCATAATTCAAATAGCTGCCGAAGCCTCCGCAGAGATAAAAAGCTTCAATATCTTCTGCTTTTCTTCCTGATTTTCTGAGCAGGGTTTCAATTCCGGCGCGTATGGCTGCTTTGGCCAGCTGAACCCCGCGCACATCTTCACGGCGTATAAATATGCCGCTGCTGCCTATTTCGGTATCCTGCGCCGTAAAGCCCGTATTTTCCAGTGCGCCGCTTTGAAGCATGCAGGCGATCATGTCAATCAGTCCGGTACCGCAGACGCCGAGCGGAGTCCTGCCGCCGACCGTTTCATATATATATTCTCCGTTTATGTATTGAACCTTGGAAATAGCTCCGTTTGCCGCAATCATTCCCTGAGATATCCCCGCTCCTTCAAAGACCGGTCCGGCGGCGGCGGAACAGCACATAAGCCGTTTCCCGTCCCAAAAGGCTATTTCGCCGTTGGTTCCTATATCGACCAGCAATGAACAGGATTTTTCCGTCATTGCGCTTGCCAACACCGCGCAGGTAATATCTGCGCCTACATAGGCTGAGATGCACGGCGGAATATATACTTTGCCTTTCCGTATTCCGAACAGGCTTGCCGGCCGGAACGGTGCGACTGCAATAGATGCGGGGTCAAGCCCGGTCAGCAGGTGCAGCATGATGGTATTTCCCGTAATAACAAGCTTTTCCGGCGGCTTTCCGAATTCGCCGATCATTTGCTTGAGCAGGCCGCAGATTTTTTCCTGAAGCTCCTTAAGCCCTCCGCTATTTGCGTATTCAATCCGTGATATAACGTCTCCGCCGAAGGCTGCCTGTGGGTTGGGATAACATAAGGAACGCTCCTGTATTCCGTCGGGGAAATGATAGAGATACGCGGCTACCGTGGTTGTACCGATATCAACCGCTATTCCGTATCCTTCCTTCAGCGCTTCGGGAGCATCCTTTATGAATTCGGGCATTTTTCCGCGCGTGACAGATTGTACAGAAAAATTACTGCAGGCTGTATCCAAATAAATGTGCGCTTCTCCCGTTACGGCCGCGTAGCAGGCAAGACGCTCGTTACTGTGCAGCAAACCGATGCTTCTCAGCCGCTGCTCTTCCGCAGTGAGCGGCGAAAGGGAGCCCTCTGCCCTTACGGCGCATTTTCCGCATTTCCCGTTGCCTCCGCATGGCTTTGAAAGAAAAAATCCGTTTTTCTCCAAAATATCCGCTATTGTTTCTGTGTGTTCCGTACGGCAGCGGATATTATTGTCAGAAGTATGGATATATGCTTCAAGCATTTTTATATTTATGACTCCCTTCGCGAACGTCCTATATTGTATTTTATATACATAATGATAGCAAACCGCATTATTATATTCAACGTTATTTCCCAAAAAAAGATAATAATCCAAAAAATCAAAATATATTTCTATATTTTCTTTTAATAAACCTTTAAAATATAGCTGCCATATGTCGGAATCCTCTTGCAACGGTAAATGTTTGTATGGTATAACAAATATGTAAGGTTTAACTGAAAGGACTTCTGCATATGAAATATCAGTCGTTAATCCAAACGCAGGAGCATCTGGCAAATTTGTGCGGTGCGTCCTGTCTTACCTTTAATCACCGGGCAAAAGATTTTATCGGGGATAAAAGATGCTTTTGCAGGGAGTGCCGGAACAGGAGCAACTACGGAAATATTCATCTTTACGGCTGCTATGAAGCTGAACGGTGGGGCGGAAAGTATATTTACTATTGTCCAATGGGCTTTATATTTGTTTCTGTTTCACTTTCCGAAGCTTTTACAGAGCATTCCGTTGTTGCCGGACCTATTCTGATGGGGGAGGCCGAGGATTTCCCGGAAACCTACGGGCTTCCGGTTTTTACACCGGGCAAAGTTACGGATTTACAGGAAATAATGCTTGGTTTGTTTAATCCTAAACAAACCGGACAGGATACATATGAGCACACTACTACGGAGGATTTCCTTAGAGAAATAGCCGCTTTTTCACATGACGGTTCAGAGTATACCTCAAAACAGTATGCTATACGTCTTGAACAGGAATTAAAAAAGGCCGTTATGGAAAAGGACGCGCAAAATGCCAAAAAGATTATGAATCAGCTTCTCGGACATATTTTTTTTGATACGGGGAGCAATCTGAAAAGAATTAAAGCCCGGGTTCTCGAGCTGATTGTCATACTTTCCCGCGCAGCCATAGAAGGCGGCGCCGATATTGACCGAATGTTCGCGCTCGATCTTGATAATGTTGAACTTGTAAGCCGTATGAAAAGCATTGAGCAGCTCAGCGTGTGGCTGGTAAACATAATGAACAAATATATAAGCTATGTTTTTGAGTTTGCCGATATAAAGCATGTCGACACGGTTTTTAAAACCACACGGTATATCCGTGAAAATTATGCGCAGAAGCTGTCGCTGGATACAATTGCCGGTCATGTTTATCTGAGCAAGTCTTATTTGAGCAAAACCTTTAAAGAAGAAACCGGAATGAGCATCACGGCATATATCAATCAGGTGAGGGTGGAAAAAAGCAAGCAGTATCTTGCCGACCGTGCTTACAGCCTGGCGGATATTGCCAATGCGGTCGACTTTGACGACCAAAGCTATTATACAAAGGTATTCAAGGCAGTTACCGGAATTTCACCCGGGAAATACCGTGAAGCTCACGGAAAAATATAATTAAATTATTTCAAAGGAGAAGAATTAAAATGAACATTACGGAAGAAATAAGTATGTTTCTTCAGCAGGGCCGTGCTCCTAAGGTAAAGGAGCTTGTCAGGCAGGCTCTGGAGGAGGGCGTATCTCCGAAAGAAATTCTTGAAGACGGACTTTTGGCAGGAATGAGCGTTATAGGCGAGAAATTCAAAAACAACGAGGTGTTTGTGCCTGAAGTATTGATCGCCGCCAGAGCAATGAACGCCGGAACCGAGGTTCTCAAGCCCTGTCTTGCGGAATCCGGAGTGGAGAGTAAAGGCACCGTTGTTATCGGAACGGTAAAAGGCGATCTGCACGATATAGGAAAAAATCTTGTGAAAATGATGATGGAGGGAAAAGGGCTTAAAGTAATCGATCTCGGGGTTGATGTCAGCGCCGATACATTTGTGCAGCAGGCCATCGAGAACAACGCACGGATTATTTGCTGCTCCGCCCTTTTGACCACCACTATGAATGAGATGAAAAATGTGGTTGAGGCCGCAGAAACAGCGGGCATCAGAGAACAGGTAAAGATTATGGTAGGCGGCGCGCCTGTTACGCAGAGCTTCTGTGATTCAATCGGCGCAGACTGCTATACCGTTGACGCGGCCTCGGCAGCAGATGCGGCGGTTAAGCTTTGTATGGAATAAATGTACCTGAGGAGTAATTTTAAAAGGAACGATTCTGATTTGTTCAAAAGAAGGCTTGAATGAAAATTATATATTTTCCCCGGCGGGACAATCTGACATTGCGGGACTTTTGCGAACCTGCAATACGGTATTGGGGGGAAATATGAAAAATTTCAAGATAAATATAAAGAGTGAACACGGAAGTGTTCACTCTTTTTCAATGCAGTGTGACTGCCTGAAACATTTTCAGCACCGGTTAATGTGTAAAATTTCTGCTGAACGCCGGAGGCTGTCACAGAGTTACGCCGTCCTTGAATATGGCAAGCGCGCTGCGGTCAAGCTTTTCTGATTTTGCGGTCAGCTCTCCCGAAGCGAGCTTCAGGATATACCCGTAAAATTCGTCGGAAAGCTCCGTAAGGGACCTGCCGTCCAGCAGCCTGCCGGCGTCGAAGTCTATCCAGCCCGTCTTTCTTCGGAAAAGCCCGCTGTTGCTGGAAATCTTGACCGTCGGCACCGGACAGCCGAAGGGCGTGCCGCGTCCGGTTGTAAAGAATACGGCCTGAGCGCCCGAGGCGGCCAGCGCGCAGGAGGCCACAAGGTCGTTGCCCGGCGCGTTTAAAAGCGAGAGTCCCCGGCAGGAAATCGGCTCGGCATAGCGGAGCACATCCTCGACGGGAGCCGTTCCGCCCTTTTGGATACATCCCAGAGACTTTTCCTCAAGCGTAGTAATACCGCCCTCCTTGTTTCCCGGGGAGGGGTTTTCGTCGATTTTTTCACCGTAGCGCATAAAATATTTTTTGAAATCGTTGATAAGCGATACGGTTTTGCGGAAGATTTCCTCTGTGCGGCAGCGGCTCATCAGTATGGTTTCGGCGCCGAACATTTCGGGGACCTCGGTAAGAAGCGCCGAGCCTCCCTCAGAGATGATTCGGTCGCAGACAGCGCCGAGCAGAGGGTTGGCGGTAAGACCCGAAAAACCGTCCGAGCCGCCGCATTTAAGCCCTATTACAAGCTTATCGGTACCGCATTCCTCCCGCACAAAGCCTTCGGCATAGCCGCAAAGCTCCTTTACAAGCGCCGTTCCCTCGGAAATTTCGTCCTCTGCTTCCTGACACTCTAAAAATTTCACACGCCGTGGGTCGTATTCACCGAGATATTTTTTCAGCTCGCCGATATTTCCGTTTTCACAGCCGAGACCGACTGCCAGCACGGCGCCGGCGTTGGGGTGGCGTATCAGCCCGCAGAGGAATTTCAGTGTCATTTCAAGGTCGCCGCCGAGCTGTGAACAGCCGTATGGATGAGTAAAGGCGTATATACCGTCGATATTGCCGCCGAGATATTTCTGCGAGCCTGCTTCGATTTCACGTACTGTGGAATTTATACATCCGACCGTCGGTATTATCCAGACCTCGTTGCGTATACCGACCCTGCCGTCCGGGCGGCGGTAGCCCATAAATACGCCGGGCTCGCTTTTAACGGGCTCCTTAAAATCAGGACGGTATTCATAGTCGAGCAGTCCCTCAAGGTTCGAACGCAGATTGTGCGAGTGAATGTGCTCGCCCGCCTTTATCTCCGCTTTGGCGTGTCCTATCGGAAAACCGTATTTTATTATGTGCTCGCCCGCACGTATGTCCCGCACGGCGGTTTTGTGACCTGCGGGTATGTCTGTGAGCAGTGTGAGTGAGCTTCCGTTTATTTCGACCGTTTCGCCGCGCCTGAGAGTCTCTGCGGCAACGGCCGCGTTGTCTTTGGGATTTATCAGAATGGTTTTCATTATGCTCCTCCGAGGCTCTTGCTGCTGATTTTAAGCTTTAAAGAGAGTCTTTGCATATAAATTTTATTATCGCCGTACCGTTTATGCTGTACCGCGGCTTTGCTGTGTGAAGGCCGTGTATCCCGATACGGCGCGCCGTGAAATATAAACGCAGTTTTTCGGCGGATTTACCCTTTCAGCACTTTTGCAACCGCGGCGGCAGGGTCGGCGCGCAGTTCGCTGAGCTGTCGGCTTACCGTTTCGGCAAGTCCCTGATATTCAGTCAGGTCCTCGCCCCAGAAGTCCTTGTCAGAAAGAAAGAGCCTTATAAATTCATCGGCATTTTTGCCGGAATTGTTTCTGAAAAATTCCAGCACCTCGGCGTCATCGCGGACAGTATATTCCCTGCCGTCGGCGCGTACGGCATGCAGACCGTCCTCCTGTAAGTCTGAGGAGGAATAAAAGGCGGCGAGAGCGGCCAGGGAAAAGCTCATCAGCCTCGGCAGTTTTTGCTCCGAGGCATAATAATCCCTGAAAGAGGGCAGTACGCGGGCTTTCCATTTAGAGACCGAATTGAGCGAGATTGAAAGCAGGGAATGGTCTATGAACGGATTGTCGAAGCGCTCGAATACCGATTCGGCAAAGGCGCTCACCTCATCGGGCGGAAGCTTTACCTGCGGCGCGATTTCTTCCCGTACTACGCGGCGGATAAACTGCCCTAAAAGCGGATCGTTCATACAGTCGCGCACTATGTCCAGTCCGCAGAGCCAGCCGGCGAGCACCGATGCGGTATGCGCCCCGTTGAGCACCCTCACCTTGCGGTCGCGGTAGGGCGTAAGGTCGCGGGTAAAGACTACGGGCAGACCCGCTTTGTCAAGCGGCAGTTCGGCGCTTATATCCTTTTCGCTTTCGATGACCCAGAGGGCGAAAGGCTCGCCGACGTCGAGCAGACGGTCGGTATAACCGAGCGCGCGGCAGAGCTCTTCCGCTTCGGCCTTAGGATATCCGGTTACGATGCGGTCCACAAGAGTGCTGCAAAAAACGCAGGAGCTTTCCAGCCATTCTCTGAAGCCGGAGGGCAGCCCCCAAACGCCGCAAAGTGAAAAAACGCACTCCTTTAATTTGCCGCCGTTGTTTTCTATAAGCTCGACCGGAAGAATTATGACCCCTTTATCACAGGCGCCGTCAAAGGTTTTGTACCTTTCGTACAGCCATTTTGTCAGCTTGCCGGGATAGGTGGAGGGCAGACCCTCAAAGCTGTCGGAGGGGTCGAACACTATGCCGGCCTCGGTGGTGTTGGAGACTATAAAGCGTATATCCTTTTCCTGCGCCAGCCCGAAGAAGCGGTCGGTATCCTCGGCGCAGCCGAGTACCTCCGAGACTGAGGTCACTATGCGCACCTCGTTTACCTTTCTGCCGTTTTCTCGGCCGCGCAGTATTACGGTATACAGGTTATCCTGCTCGCGGAAGGCGTCGAGACTGCCGAACGGTATCGGCTTGACAATGGCTGCAGAGCCGTTAAATACTTGTTTTTCATTGGCGATGTCTATCATATAATCAACAAATGCGCGCAGGAAATTGCCTTCTCCGAACTGAAGCACCCTGAGCGGTCTTTCGGTTCGGCGGGGAGCGGCTTCGGTGATATTTTTCATACATTACTCTCCTTTGTGTAAATACTTACATTATCATTATAAAAAATATGCGCGAAAAGTCAATAGGGTATTGCAAAAAAATCTGTTTTATGTATAATT
>USHL01000043.1 GCA_900554525.1 uncultured Oscillospiraceae bacterium
AAGGCCTGTCACAGTTAGACAGCCTTGAAAGTAATTATTTCAGTCATCTGGACTGCAGAATGTCAGTCCTGGCGGGAACAGGAACAATAACAGACGAGATTAAAAAAGCATCAAAAGAATACCCGGATGTGAAAAGTTCTGCACAGACCTTTTTAAATGAATTGCAACAGGATGCCAATAATCTTGACAGCGCAGCACTTCCCGCCAAAGAGGAAGCGAAAAAGGCTGCTGACAGACTGAATAGTTTTATTAATAAATATCAGGGAAAGACAAGTGAAACGGCCAAAGGACTGGTAGAAGATGCAAAAAAATCCAAAGATGCATATTTACAGTGTGCAGATGATCTTCAAAGACTTCACGATGATGAGAATCTGAGACAGATTGTAGATTTGAATACTGCAGGAAGAACAGCAGGGGCACTTGGTAGTATTGATACAGCAATCAGCCGCTATGCAGGTGAGCGTGGTGACACTGAAGATAATTATAAATTTTATTATTTTGAATAAACCGCGCTTAAAAGCTCCGTTTTACAAAAGAAACAGCCTTCCCGATACAGGAAAGCTGTTCTTAAACATTATTTATCATTTTAAGTCACCGACAGCATGGTTAATATCACTGTCAATGCAGGCAAACTGTGCTGTGATTTCTTTCAGAGCTTTTACTCAGCGACGTTAAAATGTCCGGCTCATGGCTGCGGCTCTGAATCCGTTTTACGGTTTTCCTTTTCAAGCAAATACCGTGCGAACTCCCTTTTAAACCTGAAATCTCCCACCGCGTCCAACGCCGCACCGACCGCACAGACTATAATTATAAAGATGTTTAAAATAATGACATCACCGAGCTTAATTGCATCGGCAACTACAAAACAAAGCACCGCAAGCGCCGCAATCAGTCCGATTAAGGCAATCTACCGGCCGTTTTCATACGCAGACAGCTGCGCTTTTCTGACCTGCACAGTGCCCTGAATTCTTTTTTCAACACTTTTTTATCCATATTTCCCGCCCCTTTTCTTTTTTGAAATTATACAATAAAAAATATTATTTGCAAGCGGCTTTATTGAAACCGTAAACTAAATTTACACGCGCAGAACTTTAAATGTCTTCTTGACAATCCCGCGGTTTGTGTTATAATATAAATGGATAAGGCAAACCGATAGACGGTTAGCCCCCTAAAGAAAACGATTGAAAAGAATAACCGCCAACTTTAGCGAGTGTGGGCGGTTATTTCTTTTTTATTGCTATAATAGAATATAAAACAATTATAAGAATAATTATTATGTACTCCATCGGCATCACCCCCTATTTGGGGGCAAGAGTTAACCGCCTACCGTTACTGGTCTGCCTTACCATGCAGATTATAGCATTTTACGACAGTTTTTGCAAAATATAAAAAAGCAGATGCCGAAACACCTGCTTGACAATCCCGCGGTTTGTGTTATAATATAAGTGGATAAGGCAGACCGATAGACGGTTAGCCCCCAAAATTTATTAGCTATAAAGAATAGCCGCTAAGTTTGGTCGCTTGGGCGGCTATTTCTTTTTTATGACGATTACAGTATATAAAACTATTATTAAAATAATTACTATGTACTCCATCGGCATCACCCCCTATCGGGGGCAAGAGTTAACCGCCTACCGTTACTGGCCTGCCTTACCATGCAGATTATAGCATTTTACGACAGTTTTTGCAAGCATATAAAAACCCGCTGTGTTTTTACACGGCGGGTTTAATTTACGGTTTTAATAAACTCAAGCAGTTTTTCAAGCGCTTTAGCGTCTAATTTTTTAATTTCTTTTACTATGAGGGATATAAGCATTGGTTCTTCTGTTTCATCGTCGAAAAACTCTTTAAGTGAAATACCAAGATAATCACATATATAAAAAAGGTTTTGTATTGACGGCATCGCATTGCCGCTTTCAATATGACTTATATAAGCCTCTCCCATTCCTAATGAAAGGCTCATCTCTCTGCCACTTATATTTTTTTGCTTTCGCAATTTGAATATTCTATCAGAAATGAAAACTGCAAGTTCTCTATCGGTTTCAATCACCCAAAAGCCCCCTTTTTTACTATTGTATAGCTTTAAAAAAGGATTTTATGATTTTAAAAGTCGGATTTACGTCAATTTTCACTTTAAAAGTCACAATTTATTGCTTTGCCATTTTTCTGATAATATATAACACTGATTGAAGATCTTCTCTGCTTAATTTCTCACACTCTTCATTTATAGCCGTAATCAAATCTGGATTTTTGATATTCTTATTAAAGAAATGATGAAAGTCCACTTTAAAATATTTTGTTATATCAAACAAACCTTTTAATGAAGTATTCTGATGATTATTTACTATATGATTTACATACGATTCTTCATAGCCAAGCATAACGCTCAATTCACGATAGGAAATATTATTATTGTACGCCAGTCTTGAAATTTGTTCGGCAACAAACTCTTTTAATTCTTGATACGTGTCGTACATCATAATTATTCCCTTCTTTCGTTTATTATTATACAGCAAATTATTTTTAATATATGACTTGTCACATCAGGTTATGGTTGACTTCTGATTTATAAAATCGTATAATAAATAAAATGTGATTTTTAAAATCATTCAGTATTATAATCGGAGGGGACAAAAATGACAGACGCAGAATTTGCAATTAAAATTTTCAACTGGTTCACTAAAAATAAAGATCCCGAAGCGGAAGGCGAGGTCTATATAAACGGCATACTCGAAAGATTTCAAGAGCTGCCCGACCAAAATCAGCAAATATTAATCTACCGTCTGCGCGACAGAATGACCTATAAAGAAATCGGCGAAATTTACGGCACAACAGCAACCGCGGTAAGAAATAACACCCTCGAAAGTTACCGGCTGTTCCTCTCTGCAAAATGTCACACACCGATACATGTAGGCAGAATTATCGAGCAAAACCATGAGCTTTTGCAGGATTTAATGAAAATGTATAAAGTGACGTATAAAAAAAGCGTCTACATTGATACGCTTAACCGCGGCATAAAAAGCCTTGCGGAAAACCTAAAAGACTACGGTTACCCCGAAAACCTCAAAAAAATCCGGTGTGAAGACCTGCCCGCCGCCGTTTATCAGGCGCTTATAAAGAACGATATCCGCTACTACGAGGATCTATGCAATTTCTGGAGCTTTGAGGCTATGCGCTCGAATATACGAAATCTCGGACCGAGCCGGATGTTCAAGCTTTTAAAGACTATGTGGAATAAGGGATATTCCGAATGGATACTTGAAACCTACGAAGGCAGCTCCGGCCTGAAAAAAGAAATAGGGGAAAAATTCGCCGAGTGCGGCATTTATTTAGACTGCCCGGAGCTGTACATAAACCAAAAAGCCGACAGCTAAAAGCTGTCGGCTTTTCTTATTTTTTTACTGTTCCCGCTCTGATTTCTCTCTCTGCTCGCGGAAGCATTGATCACGGAATTCCCTCCACTCTGCAACATAGCTTTTCGTTACCATATGCTCCAAAAACAAACCGATGAGCATCACAACAGAAATGACTATTACAAGAACAATAAGCCATTTTTCACTCAGATATATTGAATCGAATTTAATAAACCAGACCGCTAAAGCACCGAACATAAGCCATGATACAATCATCAGTATCCACGCTATACGGGAAAGCCTTTTCCAGCCGTAAATATAATCCTTGCATTCCTCCTCAAACTGCCGGCGGTATATTTGTTCCAAAACCTTTCTATCTTTACGCCGCATACGGTTCACCCCTATCAAAGAATATTTTTCAGCTCATTCAGGCTTTTTATTTCATAAGTCGGCAGATATGTCATTTTGGCGCCTCTCGGATTGTACCAGCAGGTGTCGATTCCGGCGTTTATCCCGCCCAAAATATCCGACGACATACTGTCGCCGACGATCAGCAGCTTTGAAATATCCCGTTCCGGTATATTTTTAAAAACATAGTCAAAATATTCCTTTTCCGGCTTCTGGGTGCCCGCGTCCTCCGAAACAAATACGCGGTCGAACGCGTTTTCCAGCCCCGCGCCCTTTATGCGCCTGTGCTGAGTAGCCGAAAAGCCGTTGGTCGTGGCGTAAAGCTTATACCCCCGCCCCCTTAAATATTCAAGTATCCCGTCCGCGCCCTCGGTCTTAAAATATCCCTCGGCAAGATAGCCGCCGTATTCACGGGACAGCGCCTCTGGGTCGCCCGTCCGCCCGAATACCGCGAGCAGCTTTTCAAAGCGGCCGGCGTATATGGCGGTTTTGGGTATCTCCCCGCGCTCGAACCGCTCCCAGAAGCTTTTATTTATGGCGGAATAGGTTTTGACGTCGCTTTCCGAGCAGGGCAGGCCGTTGGCCTTTAACACCCGCCGTATCGCCGCCGCCTCCGCCATATCGAAATCCAGCAGAGTATTGTCAAGGTCAAGAAGTAAAGAAGTGTATTTCATTTTATATCCTTTGTCTCAGGCAAAGCTCCGGCGCGGCGGCGTCCGAAAACGGACGCCGCGTACCGCCTGCCGTTATCAGAGCGTCTTCGCCAGCTCCTTTATATATTCGCGCAGCTCCCCGCCCACCTCCGGGTGGGAAAGCCCTACTTCGATATTGGCCTTTAAAATCCCGAATTTATTGCCCATATCATAGCGCACCCCGCTGAAGTCCACGCCTATCATACCGTATTTTACAGCCAGCGTGCGCATCGCGTCGGTAAGCTGAAGCTCACCGCCCACGCCGAGCGGAGTTTTTTCGAGAATGGAGAATATCTCGTTATCCAGCACACAGCGGCCCAGAATCGAAAAGTTGGAAAACTTTTTGTCAAGGCTCGGCTTTTCTATCATGTCACTTATGGCGTAAGCATTATCCTCAAGCGGCTCAAGCTTCATCGAGCTGTATTTGACTATAAGCTCGTCGCTGACCTCTTTTATGCCTACAACGCTTTTGCCGTATTTTTCATACGCCTCGCACAGCTCGCCTATCGCCGGCGGCTCGCCGATGATAACGTCGTCGCCGTAAAGCACCGCGAACGGCTCGTCGCCGACAAACTCCTTAGCCCTCAGCACCGCGTCTCCGAGACCCCGCGTCTCCTTCTGGCGTATATAGTAAATATTGGCAAGATGCGCGGTTCTGCGGAGGGCTTCGAGCATTTCGGTTTTGCCCCGCTTTTCGAGCATTGCCTCAAGCTCCACCGAGTGGTCGAAATGGTCCTCTATGACCCCCTTGCCGCGGTTGGTGATTATCAGTATGTCGGTAATGCCCGCACGCACCGCCTCCTCGACTATATACTGTATCGCCGGCTTGTCGACTATCGGCAGCATCTCTTTAGGCAGTGCCTTGGACGCCGGAAGCACGCGGGTTCCAAGCCCCGCCGCGGGAATTATGGCTTTTCTTATTCTCATGATTTTCTCCTTTACGGTAATGCGATAAGTATCTGCAATACTATTTCCAGTATCCAATAAACGGCAAACATCAGAAACACGCCGAGCACCGCCATACCGCCGGAGCTTCCGCCTATCGACGAAAGACCTATCTTGTAATATCGGCTGTCATAGCCGGAGTGCATAAAGCTGTGTATTTTGCCGACCGCATCGTCAAGGTAGTAATACATAGCGTAAAGCCCCACCCATATCGACGTAACTATCCGCAAAACCAGATTGAAAGCTGCCGATATCATCTGTGCAGTCGTATATCCGTCGGCATACGGGCTTATTCCGCCGCTGTAAGCTATCGCATAGCTTACCATCGCGGCGGCGGCGCCGATTGCGAACAGCAGAAAAGCGACCTTGTTTACCTTGCGGTAAAAGAACCAGATAGCCGCGCCGAGCGGACCGAATAACAGCCCCAGCGTAAAGGCCGGACCGCACCATGAGGTTTTAGAGCGCGTCGCGCTCATCTGTGAAAACTTGGGAATTATGACCGGCGCCTTCATTCCGACATAGGCGGCGACATCCTCGGCAGGCAGACCGCATATAGCGGAGGAATAGGCGCCGTAAGGTGAATAGCCGTATTGACCGTAATTATGCTCCCCGCCGTAGTCGTATTGAGGCTGTTCGGTGCCGTAATTCCGCGTATCGTTTATGTTCTGCGCCGCTCCGCCGTTTATGCTGCCGGTCTGCGCGAAACCGTCGTTCTGTGTAAAACTATCATTCTGTGCAATGCCGCCGTCATCGTTGCTGCCCGCCTGTGAACCGCTGTTCCGAAACGGTCCGCCGCTTTCCGAGTTCTGCGGCTGCTCCGACACACTGTCCGCACCCGCGCTCGCACCGTAAGCCGCGCCCGAAGACTGTGCCGCAGAATCACCGAAGCCGCCCTTGCTCTCCGCTCCCGCGCTCTGTCCGGCGGCCGCATTTGCCGGCTGTCTCAAAAGCGCGCCGCAGTTTTTGCAGTAAATAAAATCCGCGCCGTTTTCGGTGCCGCATTCACCGCATTTTTTTGTTTCCATTTACCTCTCTCCTTTATCAGATAATAAACACCGCGATTACCGCCGGAAGATACTGTACCGCTATCGTACCCACGAAAAACATCAGCATATTAACTCCGCCCTTCCTGCGGTAATCGTAATCCATATCCTCGCTTTCGGCCCTCAGCTTCTTGACCGTAGAGACAACATAGCTCTTATAAAGCCAGTCGGCATAAGCCGCCGAAAAGATTCTTACCAAAAGCCGCAGAACACTGCCCAAGACCGCCGCAATAATGACCGCTATTCCTATCTTGTCGATATTCTGCAAAATGCTGTCGCCCAGCTGCATATAGGTCTGCGGCTCGCTGCTTGTGCCAATATTATGGTATACCGCATTGGAAAAGGGCAGCATCAGCAAGGTCGACATAACAGTCATAAGCCCTGCGATAATACCGCTCTTATACATTTTGCGGGAAAACATCCAGCCGCATGGGAAGAGAAAGGCCGCCCAGTTCCAGGAGGTCTTTTTCTTTTTTGTAAGCATGGTGAACTTCGGTATATACCGCTGGGTGTTGACCGCCACCAGCCGCTTGGATTCCTCGGCGGTGACCCCCTCTCCGATATCGAAATCGGCGGGCACCCCGCCCAAAAAGTCGAAATTCACAAAGCTCCCGCCCGCTCTGGCGACATTCGGTGCACCGCATTTGGGGCAGGCGTTTCGCGTAAATTCATACGGCGTATGGCACATCTGGCAGGTTATCATACCCTCCGCACGCTCTCCGGTATGCGGCTTTTCAGGCTCGGCCGCCGCCTTTTTTTCCTCCTCGGCCTTCACACGGTCATACTGACGGTCGGTGCCGTGCAGCTCCTCGAGCGCGCAGTGGCCCAGCGCCGCATAGCAGTCCCGGTGATGCGGCGCACCGCAGACCGGGCAGTAAACTATATCGTCCTCTTCAAACAGATAAGCGTGACATCTTGCACAGCTTTGTCCCTCGGTTTTCAAGCTCATAAAACCGCTCCTTCACTCCTGCGGATTTTTTCAAAAACCCTGTCAAAATATTCTTTTCCGTAATTGTGGAAGCTTCCGCTTTTTATCATATAGCCAAGCTCGTCGGCAGAGACCCATTTCGCCTCGGCGACCTCTGAGGACTGAAGCCTCAGCTCCTTTACAGGTATATTCTGCACCGTAAGCCAGACGTCAAGCAGCGAGTTGCGCCGCCTTATCCTGAAAAGCTTTTTAAGGCTTTCGCGGTCGGTGGCGATACCCAGCTCCTCGTAAAGCTCCCGCCTCGCCGCCGTGAAGGAATCCTCCCCCGCTATGGCCGCGCCGCCGGTAGCTGCCCATTCGCCCGGCATCAGCTGCTTGTTATCAGACCGACGCTGAATAAGGAAAGCGCCCGACGGCGAAACTATCCAGATATGCACTACGAGATGGTACTCCCCCGTTTTGAGGGTATTTTTACCGCGCAGTGCCGTCCGCCCGGTCGGCGAGCCGTTTTTATCAAGTATATCCCATCTCTCAATATTCATCGTGCTTTTTTGCTACCTCTCCGGCACTTTTATAAATGCTGTGCGGCGGTATAAAGCCGCGCACCGACGAAAGCGGATATACGTTTGTGTGCTTTCCTATCACCGTACCGGGATTAAGCACCGACCCGCAGCCAATCTCAACAAAGTCGCCGAGCATAGCTCCGAGCTTTTTGCGGCCGGTCTCAAGCGCTTCGCCGCCGTGTTTTATCTTTACGGGGCTCTTGTCGGACTTTACATTCGAGGTTATCGAGCCGGCGCCCATATGCGAGCCGTAGCCGAGGACCGAATCCCCCACATAGTTATAATGCGGAACCTGCACGTTTCCTATCAGCACGGCGTTTTTAAGCTCGGTCGAATTGCCGACCACGCATCCGTTTCCGATAAGCGCGCTGCCCCTGATAAAAGCGCAGTGGCGTATCTCGGTATTTTCCCCGATAATGCAGGGCCCCGTAATACTCGCCGTCGGCGCGATTTTGGCCGACCGCGCCGCCCAGATATTCTCGCCTATTTTTTCAAAAAGCTCTTCCGGGAGCCCAGGCCCCGTCTCCTTAATAAAATCTCCTATATGATCAAGCACCTCAAAAGGGTATTTCACATCTTTAAAAAGAGGCGCGGTAAAGTCATCGCGAAGCTCAAAAAGCGCTTCAACAGTAATATTTTCCAAATTACCTCTCCTTTCGGTTTATAATTATACAGCTTAAATATATCATAGATGTTAATTTTTTTCAACATTTTATCGCAAAGGTATTGTAAAATTTGAAGAAATCGATTATAATAAATGAAGTGATTTGCGTACCGTAGCGTACGAATGAGCGGGTCCTGTGCGACAGGGCGCTGCGAACCATGTCAGGCGGGGAACCGAGCAGCATTAAGCGGTTTTCCCTGTGCGCCGCAGTAAATCGGCTCATTCGTACACTACAGTACGCAATTTTTCTGCAATACCCGCCGCCTGTCGGCAGCGCGGGCCGAACCAATGCAAAAAAAGGAGGAACCGTTACGGCATATCAGGCGCTCTACCGCAAATACCGTCCCCGCACCTTTTCCGACGTTGTCGGTCAGGAGCATATCACCGAAACC
>USHL01000044.1 GCA_900554525.1 uncultured Oscillospiraceae bacterium
ATGGAAAGGAAGATGATATTACTTCGGATAAACTTAAAATAAAGTCACAAATACTATAAGAAAGCGAAGGTGAAAAACCCTCTAATAAAAAATACTCAATAAGCTCATCAAATGATTGTTGCGCTAAGGCACCAATGGTATTTTTAAAAGTTTGGTTTGAAATTTTATTTCTCCATAAGGAAATATCGTTTCCTTTTAGATAAGCATATCCTTTAATCATCTTTTGAGTATCATCTTTATCGTATTCATCATTACGCCAACTCCGTGAGATTCCTGTTGCACACATATAATCTTTCACAAACTTAAACCTTAACGTATATTCTCCATAGCCAGTCGAAGAATTATGACTTACAGTAATATAGTATCGTTTCATAGCTTCAAGGTGAGCTGTAATTTTAAAATTACCATTACTATTTCCGTTGGTATCCGAAGCAAGCAACCCACCAGATGCACAGTACAACTGACCATAGGTATTAGTATCGCCTTCAGTATAAATTTCCATTACACAGTTTTCTGCAGGAACAAAGGTATAATAATCTACATCGTCCTGACTATGTAATTCTCCAGTTATAGACTTATCATGATAATATACACCAATAACCTCGGTTGCTGAATCCATAGTATTACCGTGGTCATCATCAAAATACGATACTCTTATATCAAAGTTTCCCGTATTACTACCGTATGCTTTAACTCTAATATAATATGTTTCGTAATATTCAAGCTGAGCCCAGAAATTGAAGTTTAACCCATTACCGCCATCGTCATTATATGCAATTTGGTTGCCGTAAGAATCATACAGATAACCAACAGTATCTAATGAACCTTGTGTATGAACAGTATACCAACCCGGACTGCCATTAGGATGAACTCCACTTGCATTTGCGGTAAATTTGTACCAAACTTCATTGCCCGGGCAAGTAATACTACCACTTCGCCAATTGAGAAAAGGGAGACTTATCGCCGATGCCATATCATTAGAAGAGCATCCGTCATCACAATTATCCCCAACGCAAAGCAGCGATACACCTTCGTCCAGTGACCTTGCGTTAGGTTCTGCAATGGTCGACGTAATATTGTCCTTTTCATCGAAGATTATATCATTTTCTTTGGTTAATGTCAATGTTTCGGATGTATCCGCACCTATAGAAAGTGACATTTCCGTTTTAATATCTGCGATAATCTCTAATGATGTTTTTTCTGGACTTACACACCAATTTTTAAGAATTGTTCCTGCAACAAAAGCAGTTGCACCTGATGTTCCAATTACATTTACTGCATTACCGTTAATGTCCGTTGTTCTATGTGAACCATTAGCGAAACAATCTGCATTTTCTCCGCCGTTAGAATAATTAGCAATTGTATCACCATTCTTTGCACCGACGGATAGCACATTATCAAAAGCAGCAGGATACATAATTCGGTTTTCGTCCTCGAATCCACCATCGTTACCAGCGGCCGCAACCATAACAATTCCGCAATTTGATGCACGGTTAATCATATTTTCTAATAGTTTGGATTTATGATAATCACCGAAACTCATACAAACAATTTTAATCCCGTTATTGATTGCCCAATCAAGTGCCTGCATAATAGTAGATGTTTTCGCAAATCCTCTGTAGTCAGCGACAACAACAGAATAAATGCTCGGTGATGCAACTTTATTTTCTGCACTTGTAACAACAGAGGAAATGATGCCAGCCATTTGTGTTCCGTGACCGTTATTATCTTCCGTTGTTTTGTCAACAAAACTAACAGAACCGTTAATAGCTAGGTCAGATACTCCTGTATCAAAGACGGCAATTCTGATTTCCTTTTTTAAAATATTATTTGATTTTTCTCCGGATAAACGGTCAACAAGATTGCCTTCTTCAACGCTGTTGACAAGAATTTTATAATCGTAATCCCTTTCAACAGTTTCAACACAGTCTAACGTCTTAATCGCTTTAAGTTGAGAATTGGATATTAATACTGCTACGCAGTTTGCAAAATTCAATTGCTTAAAATCGAAACAACCGATTTTTTCAAGCTCAGAAATTATATTTTCTCCTTCAGTTGGAGTATATTTAATAATATAGGAATTTTTTTCCATCTCCAAAGAAAGCTCTGCAATTTCTTTTGCATTTTCAATTTTTTCTTCCGGTGCTAAATATAGATTTTCTTCAACACCAATCAAATTTTCATTCATAATACATTTCCTTTCTATTTATTTTGTTTTTGTATTATTGTTTTGCAGCTGCAAGCATAGTATAAAAAATAACCCGGACAGTTTCTGTCCGAGTTAAAAAAATTTTTTATTTTTTTTGCATATTCTTTATCTGTAATTTATTTCATATATTTGCGGCGCGTAGCTGCTGTCGCCTGTCGAGACAGCGGCAAAGCCACCGCCTTTTACGCGCGGTTTTAGTATTATTCCCTCTGTTTGCGTAAACCTTCCGAATTTATCGGCAAATAAGGGAGTAATGTCTATATTATGATAGCGCCCTTCCGCGGCCGACTCCGCAACCACCGAAGACTCCACTATTTTATTATTCCAATTTGAACCGAAGCTGCAAAAGCGCGATGAAACCTGAAAGGCACTCATTTGAACATTTGAACGGTTAAGCTTTGGCATATGAAGAACTGCCTTTATTATCTGCCTGTCCGTAAGCTCGGAAAATTTCGAATAATCGGGTCTTGAATAAAGCCATTGTTCTCCGAATTCCGTAGTGTTGCCTATAAAAGCCGTACCTCCGAAAGCATTATTTACCTCAGGATTAGCGCTCTCTACCGTTGTATCCTGAATCTGCTTTGATTCGTATAGGTTGGCTTCAAACAGCACCCATCCTCCAAGCGGACTGCAGGGTCTAATTGTTAGACGATATTTACGGTCGGTGAGCTTTTGAAAAGAAATTTTTGCAGGCGCGATAATCTCGCCGTCCGTTTTCAACGTACCTATGCAGGAAACCGTAACAAACGGTCTGAAGCGTTCGCGCATAAGCGAAAAGTATTTATCGTTCGCCCGTATCTCCATAAAAGGCGTTCCTACTTCCAAATCAAAGCATATGGGGTTTACTGCGTTGCACGCCGTCTTATACATAAATCCGTTCGTTGTCGGATACAGGCGGTCTTTTCCGCAAATAAGCTCCCCGCCGCTCACAAGACTTACGGGCTGTTCTAAGGAAATGGTACAATAGCCCTCGGTATTTTCCATTCTTACATGATTTGAATAGGTAATATCCGCATTGCTGCCTACCGAATAAACCGCTCCGTCTTTTTTATAAAATTTCATATCTACAACCTTTCTGCTTTTACAGTTATAAATCGGAGCACTGAAATAATAGGCAGTTTTTGTTCCGTTTGTCTCATTTATTAAAACGCGGTAACGGTTGGTATTATTATAATTGATTGTAAGCGAACCGCCGTCTCTTAATTTTGTTATTTCATTTAAAACCGAAATCATTTATATGACCTCCTTCCTTTCGAGACTTTAATTTACGTTCAAAAAAACGTTCGGATTTAGATTTTGACTTGCCAACTCGGCTCAATAATTCTTCCGCAGGGTAAAATTCCAAATAATTAGAAAGCTTTTTCACAATGTGTTTAATTATATGCATTGCCTCATCGCCGTGACCTTCTATATACTCAATTTCAAGCTCATAATCAGTAAAACCTAAATATGTGTTTCGGTCTATTACAGCTTTACAAAACTTTTCCTTATGCAGCACAATTCTTTCTGTAACAAGACTCCCCTGCAAAATAAGTCCCATATCCTTGAATGTATCTAAATCAAAATAATCCTTAACTTCTCCGTCAATCTCAGTACTGCAATCTTCATCACCGGTATAATGCCTTTTTACAGTTGATTTGAATTTGCCGTCTTTGGCGCGGATTCGGCAAGTAATCCCGTTTTTATTCATTGAAAAATCCTCGGTATCAAAATAATAATTGGTTTGAGTCTGCATCGGTGCATACTTACACATCAGCATTACAATCGAAATATATTCATCTTCTGTGAGCATAGTTTTCTTTTCGTGTTCCAACATAATTTTACCTCCTAATGATTTTTCCGGAACCGTTTTTCGAAATCTCCGGCATAATTTCGATATAATTAGGAATCTGAAAATATGGCAAACACTCAGAACACAGTTTTTTGACCTCTGAAACAGAGTTAAAATCCCCTGCGATTTTAAGTCCTATCTGCATACCGTGCTTGCTTTCAATGCCGTATGCCAGCACCTCTTTCACGCGAGGATCGGTTTTAAGCGCCGCCTCTATCTCCGCGGGATAAATATTCATACCTGACTTTATAATAAGTCCGTCGCTTCTCCCCTTAATCTTAAGCAGTCCAACATCGTTGATTACGGCAATATCTTCCGTGCAAAGCCAACCGTCACGCAGTACTTCGGCAGTTTTATCCGGCTCATTATAATATCCCAACATAATGTTGTCGCCCTTGACCCACAGTATTCCTTCTTTTCCGTCGGGCAAGGGGTTTCCGTTCTTGTCAGCAAGCCGCACAGATACCGATTTTAAGGGTATTCCTACACAATCAGGATAACTGTAAAATAAATTCGGTGGAAGATAGCTTACACGCGGACACGCCTCTGTAAGACCGTAAATATGATATATTTCACACTTTGGAAAAGCTCTCGCAATACGATGCCCCGTCTGAATATCCATACATTCGCCGCTTATGCATATATGTTTTAAGTAATCATTCGCCGATTCGCGCTTGAAACGCGCCGTCATACTAAGCAATGTTGGAGTACCGCAAAAGGCTGTAATTCTGTATTCCTTAAACAGTTCAAGAATTTTAGGCGGATTAAATGTTTCTGAATAAAAGCGTATTCTACTGCCTTTGACAAGTGCGGTTAAAAACTCGCCCGTCAAAACCGCGCAATGATAAAGCGGTCTTGAAATCAGTATTGTATCGCTTTCATTTATATCAAAATAATCCACAATATCACCGACATTTGCAACAACATTGCTCTCAGAAAGCATTACACCTTTAGGTTTTCCTGTGGTTCCCGAGGTACACATAATAAGCGCGGGATGTTCTTCAGGTACTATGTACTTGCTGTCGGTAATATATCTGATGCTTATTTCACCACCTTGATCTGTAATGACCACGTCGGGACTCACTAAATCAAGAATTTTATTACAGTGTAGCTCACCGTAACGGACCGAGAGCGGAACAGCGGTAACCTCCGCCGCAAAGCAACCGAGCATAGCCATTGCCGTAGCCATTTCCGAATTGCAAAGTATCGCACAACAGTTTAAACCTCTAAGCTTACGGGCAAACAGCTCCGCCCAAATAACAAGATTTTCATATGTAATCTCCGCACCGTTCTCGCATACGGTTTGATACGGATATTTAAGCATACTCGTCTTAATATATTCCCACAATTTCATTCTGCTCCAACACCTCCTATTTTTTCAAGCAACTCTTTAAGTAGCCTTTCTTCTTTAGCTTTAAGAGTAAGCAATTTCTTTTGTATTATTGGTAAAACCGAATCTCGCTGTTTTATAACATAAGAAGCGTATAGCATACGAATCGCATCTGATTCTGATACCAAATGTGCGTATCTGTAGCTTATGCATTTTCCCATATCAAATGATTTTTCAATATTCATAATACACTCCAGAAGAACCTTTTTATGTTCCCAAATAAGTCGAAATATTCTTCGGTCTTTCTTTTCATAGGCAATTGAACCGTCAAATAATTCTCCGATATATTCTGCAACATAATCATGTACTATTATACCGTAAGCATACCCTTGACCGTTATCAGAATATTTTTCCGATGACGTATCAATATATTTAGCAATTGTTTCAAGTGCAGTCTGAGGTGAAAAGTTTACTTCGTCTTGCAAAGGCTTAATCCCGCAAATTTGTGTATAGATTCCTTTTTTCTGCATTGCTTTGCGCCCTGCATCAAAGCAGCTTTGCGGAGTCCAAAATTTTTGGTAAATCCAGTTGCTGTCATATGCGTAGATGCAGTAAGTCTTATTTTCACGGCTATACCCGCAAATCAATCCATCATGAGCAAAATGCCGCTCCTTGTACCAGCTTTTGCCTTTAACATAATAATCATCTATTCCACCGAAAAGAACATAGTAACCTGCGTCAAGCATATTGCGGATAAGTACATTTATATGCCCGTTAAGAAACTGAGCGGTATACCAATGCTTTTCTAATAAAGGATTATCCGGCCATCCCGATCCTTCTACATTGATTTTCGGTGCGGCTTTAGCGTTTAAATGCCCGCGATTCCATGACAATTCAAATATACTGTTTAAATACCAGTTTCTGATTGATGGATTATTCGCTATTACCGCTGTCCCAGGCCCTTGAAAATGATAGGTGCTGTATACAGGCTCTATAAGCGGCAGTTCAACAATTTTATTCATTATCATCACCCCGATATTTTTCCACAAGTTTAACTGCGTCTTCAACGGTGTTTAAATCAAAGGGATTCATATCCGATTCATCCAACTCAATTTCGAATGTTTCCTCAATTTCAAGCAAAAGTGTAACCATTGAAAGGCTGTCAAGCGCTAAGTCTTCTTTTAAATCATCCTCCGGTTTCATATCTTTAATGCCGCTGAGTTCGCATAAAATTTCCGATATTTTTTCAAAGATTTGCATTTTTCATCACCTTCTCCACAATCCGCTCAACCTGCTCATACGATTTTTCCTTGTCTTGCTCGGTTGAAATCAAAACTCCGCCGTTTGCTTTGCAGATATTAATATATTCCTTTCTAAGCTTATACTGTAAATCCATATCGATATATCGGTCCTTTTCATCAGGGCGCTTTCTCACCCTTGCAACCGCCGTTTCAACTGGGACATCAAAGAAAAAAGCGATGTCAGGCTCTATTACCGATTCGGCGATTTCATAAATCCATCCGTCCTTTTCAAAGCCCCTCGCTCTTAAATTAGCAAGGCAGGAATAAAAATAACGGTCGCTTATAACAATATTTCCTTTTTGAAGTTCAGGTTCAATGACCTTACTTACGTGTTGCAAACGGTCGCTTGCCGCAAGAAGAGAAAGACTTCGGTAATCGAATGCATCGTGATTAGGCGAATCCATATATGTTCTGAAAATTTTCGACTTACGGACAAAATCCGTTGGCTGCTTTGTGACAAAAACAGTAAAATCCTTTTCCAAATCCTCAATTAGTCGCCGCATCATTGTGGTCTTACCGCATCCGTCAAGTCCGCATACTGTTATTAGCAGTCCGTCCGTTTCGTTTTTACGCATATTAAGTTTTTTCATAAGTTTTTTCCTCCCATAAATCCGCCGCTGGCTTTCTGTAAAAAAACGGTCGGTTGCGTTTTCTGTGTTATAAATTAAGGTTCTTTTTTCCTTTGGGTCTGCTACACGCAAACGAAAATCGGGATGTTTCGACAATATTCTTTGAGACATTTCTATTGCTGAATTAGGTTTTATATCAAACAACTCCGAAGTCTCCGCGATTGCGTATGCACAGATTTTTTCAAGGCCCAGTTCCTTTGTGCGCCTAAACAAATTCACTATGTCGCCCTCGTTCATTTCTGAAAGCAGCATATAAATATCGCAGTATTTGTAAAGAGTCATATCCCGTCTCATTTCAATCCACGGAAGCGTCGTGGCTTCTTTATAGAGGTGGGCGCATAAATGCAAGAAGAAATCTTCTTTTCCGAGTGTAGGAATGCTGATGCCGCCTTCCTCGACGATATGTGCTGATGCTAAAATATCAGAGAGGATATCTATCTCCCCGTTTTTGTAATCAAGGGAGAAGTTAATATCAACCTCAAGATATTTCATATACGGCAGATTAACCTCTTTAATATAAGGCACCGTTTCTCCGCGCAGCATTTTTGATTCAATAATCTCTTTGCGAGATGCGGGAATAAACTCGCCGTTCTTTACATTGCCCTGTTTAAAGCCCGCATCGCTTAACAGTTTTCCTACCTCTGTTACATCCTGCGGTAAGACCAATAAATCTATATCGTTTGAGGTGCGGTATCCGACAGGATAGTGCAAACATAAATAAGCGCCTTTAAGCATTGCAGTTTCAACTTCGCTGTCAGATAAAATACCCGCCACCTCTTCTACACACTTAAAAAAGCTAAGATTTTTTTCAGTATTTTGCTCATAAGCGGCTTGCAGAGAATTTCTGAATTCTCGATTCACTTTACCCTTCAAGCCGTGCTTTTTTAAAACGCCGTAGGCAACGCCCTGCATACGGTTAAAAAACAGCTGTCCCAATACATTCGGCGTTGCAAAGCTTAATAATGACTCGTCGAACGAGTCTGATTTGAACTTACACAGTTCTTTAAATAATAATTTTTCATTATGTTTCATTTCTTTCTTCCTTTCGTTTTCGGTTTTGAATAAAGCGAAATAAGAGATTCTAAAATTTTACGTTCGTCAGCAGTCAGTACAGAGTCGGCTTGCGTTGCGGTATATAGCTTTTTCAGCACATATATTTCCGCATCACTCATATACATTCGGTCCGGCGAATATCCCCCTACAATATAAATTCCGCCCGCATGTCCTCCGGACTTGGTGTAGATAGGATTATTACGGCTTAAAACCTCTATATCCCGCCTTACGGTTCTTTCGGAAACGCCGAATTCAAACGCTAAATTTCCTGCCGTTTCATATCCTCTGCGACATAAAACCTTCAAGATTTCATTGCGCCTTTCGGTCGTTCCCATTTCTTCGTCGCCTCCTTTCGAGACGATTTTATACCCCAAACCGGACAAGTACTGTCCGCATTAAAAATTTTTTTAAAAAATAACTGCTCCGCAAAATTAGCGAAACAGTTTTATGTTTAATGATTTTTAGTTTGAAAACTACTTATATTATTACTTTTTCATTTCCGCAAATTGCAATAGCAACCTGCAATAATTCACAGAAAAGTAACGATTAGCGTAG
>USHL01000045.1 GCA_900554525.1 uncultured Oscillospiraceae bacterium
CGGGTTTCCGGGTCGCCGACGGCGCGCAGTACTTTGTTTTCAAGATCTTCACGGCCGCCGAAAAAGTCCTTTATGCCTTCTTTGTGGTTATATGCCATGGCGTTTACGGTGAAATCCCTGCGTGCGAGATCTTCTTTAAGGCTTCCGACAAAGCGTATGCTTTCAGGGTGGCGGGAATCCTTATATTCCCCGTCGGCGCGGAAGGTCGTGACCTCTGCGGATATCCCGCCGTGAAGTACGGTGACCGTGCCGTGCTTTATGCCGGTCGGCACCGTTTTCGGGAATATTTTTATGACCTCCTCCGGCCGCGCCGAGGTGGTTATGTCAAAGTCGTGCGGAGCCTTGCCCGAAAGCATATCGCGCACACAGCCCCCGACAAGATAGGCTTCAAAGCCGCCGAGCACCAGAGTTTTTAAGATATATTCGATTTTTTCGGGGATAACAGGCATAATTTTTTCTCCGTATTAAAAAAAGTGTTTATTTTTTTGCCGTTTGGCAATATAATAATAGGTAAGAATAATTTGAACGGTGATTACATGAAACAATTGCGTGAAGAGGATAAGATAATCGATGGCGTAAAGCATATCCATATGATAGGCATAGGCGGCAGCGGTATGTGTCCGCTGGCTGAAATTCTGCACAGCAAGGGCTATGAGCTTTCGGGCTCGGACAATAACGAAAGCGACCCGCTCAGGCGTATAAAATCGCTCGGGATAAAGGTTTATATGGGCCACCGCGCCGAGAATATCGAGGGTGCGGAGCTGATAGTTTACTCCGCCGCCATTCCGCAGGATAACCCCGAGCTTGCCGCCGCGCGGGAAAAGGGCATTCCGGTTATGGAGCGCTCGCATATGCTGGGGGCGCTGACAAGGCATTTCGACAATGTTATCGGTGTATGCGGAACCCACGGCAAAACCACTGTTACCTCTATGATAACACAAATTCTGATTTTAAACAAGATGGACCCGACCGCCGTTATTGGCGGAAGACTGCCGCTTATAAATTCCAACGGCATCGCGGGCAAAAGCGAGATAATGGTCTGCGAATCCTGCGAGTTTGTTGATACCTTTTTGCAGCTTTCGCCGGATATTGCGGTGCTGCTGAATATCGACAACGACCATCTTGACTACTTCAAGACAATGGAGAATCTGACAGCCTCCTTTTCAAAGTTTATCGGAATGGCTAAAAAGGCGTATATAAACGGGGACGACGTGCGTGCGAGACAGGCTGCCGAGGGTATTTCGGCCGAAACGGCGACCTTCGGCTTCGGGGAGCGGAACACCTGGCGGGCGGAAAATATTATTCCCGGGAAATACGGCTTCGGCTTTGACGTTATAAAAGACAGCGAAAAGGTAATCCGGCTCCAAATGCATATTCCCGGCAGGCATAATGTGCTGAACGGGCTTGCCGCCTTTGCGGTATGCGCCGACCTCGGGGTGCCTCCCGAGGGCATAAAGGAGGCGGCCGAAGGCTTTACGGGCGCCGGAAGGCGCTTTGAGTTCTTGGGCGAATACAACGGCTTTATGCTGGCGGACGATTACGCCCATCATCCGACCGAGATAGCCGCGACGCTTTCGGCCGCGAAGGAGCTTGACTATAAGCGGGTAATCGCGGTTTTTCAGCCCTTTACCTTTTCCCGCACCGCGCTTTTGAAGGATGATTTCATAAAGGCGCTGTCCTTCGCCGACAAGGTGATACTGACCCCGATAATGGGCTCGCGCGAGGTAAACACCTACGGCATTTCGTCGGAGGACCTGGCGGCCGGGCTTAACGGCTGCGAGATAATAGACGGCTTTGAAAATATAGCCGACCGTGTTATAGAGCTTGCCGGCAGCGGAGACCTTGTCATAACCATGGGCGGCGGCGATATATACAAGGCGGCGCACATAATACAGGAGAAGCTATGACCGAGAAGCTGTATGAGAAGGATTCACATATAAAGGAATTTACCGCGCGGGTGGTAAGCTGTACCGAAACGGGCGGCGGATTTGCCGCCGTGTTTGACCGCACCGCCTTTTTCCCCGAGGGCGGAGGTCAGGAATCCGACCGCGGAACGGCAGGCGGCGCGAAGGTGCTCGACGTGCAGGAGGAGAACGGAGAGATCCTTCATTATTTGGATGCTCCGCTGACGCCCGGTGAAACGGCGGAATGCAGGCTCGACTGGGAAAGGCGCTTCCGCAATATGCAGAACCATTCGGGCGAGCATATTATATCGGGGATAGTACATAAGCTTTACGGGCTTGACAATGTCGGCTTTCATCTGGGAAATGAAATGACACTCGATTTTAACGGCGAGCTTAACCGCGAGCAGCTGCTAAGGGTGGAAAGGCTTGCCAACGAGGCGGTTTACAAAAACGCCCGCTTTACCGCGTGGTATCCGTCTGCGGACGAGCTTAAAACGCTTTCCTACCGCAGTAAGCTGGAGCTTCAGAGCAATGTGCGGCTGGTGGAGATAGAGGGCTTTGACCTTTGCGCCTGCTGTGCGCCGCATGTCAAAAGCGCCGCCGAGATAGGGCTCATTAAAATACTTGATTTCTTCCGCTACAAGGGCGGCGTGCGAGTTTTCGCCAAATGCGGCACCGACGCGCTTGACGACTATAACGTGAAATACCGCAGCGTGCAGGAAATTTCCGAGCTTTTGTCCGTCAAGCAATACGAAACCGCGGCGGCGGTGAAAAAGCTGTATGAGCGCAGCGGAGAATTAAAGGCTGAAATTTCAGTTCTCAAAAAGCGGCTTATTGCCGAAATGGCGGCAGGCTTCAGGCCCGAAGGAAACGTCACCGCCCTGTTTGAGGACGGGCTGGATATAAAGGAATTACAGCTTTTTGCCGACGCGCTTTATAAATCCGCCGGAGGCATCCGCGCCGTCTTTTCCGGAGCGGAAAACGGCTTTGCCTTTGCGGTCTGCGGCGATGAAAGTGAGCTTGAGCGTTTTTTCGGCTCCTTCAAAGCGGAATTTGAGGTCCGCGGCGGAGGCAGAAACGGCATACGGCAGGGTACTGTAAACGCGGCAGAAACCGCAATTAAGGCTTATTTTGAAAATAAAGCTTTAAATTAAGGCGTGGAAATGGTATAATAATTTGATACCGCATCAGCGGCGATTTATATTTACACGGAGAACGCTATGAACTGGACTGAAATTACGGTAAAGGTGCCGCAGAAGTACACCGACGAGGCGGCGGCGATAGCCAATATGACGGTGCCCTACGGCATTTATATCGAGGACTATTCCGATTTGGAGGAAAAGGCCGAGGAGATAGCTCATATCGACCTTATCGATGAGGAGCTTATCGCTAAGGACCGCACCGTTTCGGTGATACACATTTATATTTCGGAGTGCGATAACGCCGCCGAGGCGCTGGAATTTCTGCGCGAACGGCTGACTGCCGCGGGAATAGAGAATACCGTCGGCTCGGCGGGGGTGACCGATTCCGACTGGAACGAAAACTGGAAGAAATATTTCCATGTTTCGGAGATAGGCGAAAGGCTGGTTATTGTGCCGAGCTGGGAAAGCTATGACAATAAGTCGGGCCGCAAAGAGCTGCACATAGACCCCGGTGCGGCGTTCGGCACAGGCACACACGCTACCACCTCGCTGTGCCTTGAAATGCTGGAAAGCTATGTAAGCGCGGATACGCGGATGCTCGATATCGGCTGCGGAAGCGGCATACTGGCTGTCGCCTCAGTGTTGCTCGGCGCCCAAAGGGCGGTCGGGGTGGATATCGACGCGCAGTCGGTCAAGACGGCAAAGGAGAATGCCGAAATCAACGGCATATCCGAAAAGACCGAATTTTCGGTCGGAGATCTGGCTGACCGGGTGAACGGGAAATACACGGTGGTCTGCGCCAATATAGTGGCAGATGTTGTGATACGTCTGCTTGAAAGCGTTAAAAATTATATGGAGGACGGCGCGGTGCTTATTGTTTCCGGCATAATCGACCTGAGGAAAGACGATGTGCTTGCGGCCGCCGGAAAATACGGCTTTAAGCTCTGCGGGGAGCGGTATAAGGATAACTGGTGCGCCTTTGCGCTTAAAACGGTATAACAAAAGCGGCGCAGAGGTATGCTTTATTAAATTTACGGAGGAATACGATGCTTGAATTTGAGCAGCTTAAGCTTCGCCTGGAAGCAAACGAGGGCGAGCTCAGGGATTTAAAGGATGCGTTAGGGCTCGACCGTCTTAAATCCGAAATAGAGGAGCTGGAGGCCAAAGCGGCGGCTCCCGGCTTTTGGGACGATATGGAAAGCTCTCAGAAGATTTTGCAGAAGACCGGCAAGCTGAAAAATACGGTCGAGAGCTACGAGCGGCTTTGCGCGTCTTACGACGACCTTACGGTGCTTATCGAGATGGGGGACGAGGAGGGCGACCTTTCGCTTGTGGAAGAGATAACCTCCTCGATAGATGAATTTGAAAAGGAGCTGGCTTCACAGAGGCTCCAGACCCTGCTTACAGGCGAGTATGACAGCAGTAATGCGATACTTACTTTTCACGCGGGCGCGGGCGGCACCGAGGCGATGGACTGGGTTTCGATGCTGGTGAGAATGTACACCCGCTGGGGCGAACGGCACGGCTTTAAGGTGGAGCTTTTGGACTTTTTGGACGGCGACGAGGCTGGGCTTAAGAGCGCCGTGCTCAGAATAGAGGGTGAAAACGCCTACGGCTATCTGCGAAGCGAGTCGGGGGTGCACCGTCTGGTGCGGGTGTCGCCGTTCGGCGCGTCGGGCAGGCGGCACACCTCGTTTGCCTCGCTTGAGGTAATGCCCGAAATTTCGGATGACAACGATATCGAAATCCGCGAGGAAGATATTAAAATGGATGTTTTCCGCTCCTCGGGCGCAGGCGGTCAGCATATAAACAAGACTTCGTCTGCGGTAAGGCTCACCCATATACCGACGGGTATAGTGGTCGCCTGCCAGAACGAGCGCAGTCAGTTCCAGAACCGTGAGCAGGCTATGAAGATGCTCAAGTCCAAGCTTCTCGAAATCAAGGAGCGTGAGCATCTTGAAAAGATAGAGGATATCAAGGGCGTTCAGAAGGAGATTGCCTGGGGCTCGCAGATACGCTCATATGTATTTATGCCCTACACTATGGTCAAGGACCACCGTACCGGCTTTGAATCAGGCAACATAAACGGAGTTATGGACGGCGACCTTGACGGCTTTATCAACGCCTACTTAAAGGCCGCCTCAAAGGGCGAATTACAGAACGGATAAGGTGAAGAAATGAAACGTATTTTAAGTGTGCTGCTGCTTATGGCGGTGACGGTGTCCGCGGCTGCGGGCTGCGGCCGAAAGCCGGCAGAGCGTATATTATATAACGTAGACCTCAATAAATATATCGAGCTCGGCGAATATAAGGGCATCCCGGTGGATAAGTCCTCCGAGACCTTTCAGGAATATTATAACGACATTATCTCGGGCGATATTTCCGAAAACGGGCTTTATGTCAGAAAGACCGAGGGCAAGGTGGCCGAGGGCGATAATGTCAATATCGATTATGTCGGCAAAAAGGACGGCGTCGCCTTTGAGGGCGGCACGGCGGAAGGGTATGATCTTGTCATAGGCTCCGGCAGCTTTATCGACGGCTTTGAGGACGGCCTTATCGGGGCCGGGATAGGAAGCACCGTCGACCTGAACCTGACATTCCCCGAAAATTATCAGGAGGCCTCTCTGGCGGGTCAGCCGGTGGTGTTTACGGTCAAGGTGAATTATGTCACGACCGAGGAGGAGCGCAAGCCCGAGGAATACTACTCCGAGCTCGGCTTTGAAAATTATGAGGCATATAAGGCCGACGCGGAGGAGCGGGCGGTAAAGAATTATCTTGTCGATACCGTTCTCGCCAATTCAGATGTGAAAAAGTACCCGAAGGATGATAATGAGCTGATTTACGAGCATTACCGAGCCCAGACCGAGACAGCGGTCAAAAATCAGTACGGCATCGAGTTTTCGGATTATCTCAGCGCCGTAAATCAGACTGAGGAGGATTTTAAAAACAACGCGCTGGAAAATCAGGTCGAGCCTATGATGGACAACCAGATGATGCTGTATGCCGTCTGCGACAATGAGGGGCTGACGGTGACTGAGGAGGACACCGCCGCACAGCTTAACGAGATGCTTAACGTTTATAAGGCTCAGGGTATTACTAAGGAGCAGGTGCTTGAGGCTTACGGCGAATACTATTTCGAGTATTTGGCGTTTGCCGAAAAGGCAGTCGATTTCCTTTACGACAACGCGGAAATTTCCTGATGCGGTTTGAAATTATAAATATTAACGAAATAACGGCGGCTGAATATGCCGCCGTTTTGTCAAAGCAGCCGCCCGTCGAGCGTGAGAGGCTGAGCGGTCTGCGGCCCGATGACCGCAAACGCAGCCTTGCGGCGAGATTTTTAGCGGCGGAATTAGCGGAAAAGGTTTACGGACGGAAGGATTTTGTTCCGTTTTTTACAGAAAACGGCGCCCCGCGGGCGGATTTCTGTTACCTGAGCCTTGCCCACGCGGGGGAATACGCCGCCTGCGCGGTGTCCGACAGGGCGGTCGGAATAGATATCGAGCCTGAGGGCAGCTTTAAAAAGCGGGATAAATATCTGCTGTTTTCAGCGACCGAAAGCCGTTTTGTAAATGCGGCGGAGCTTTGCGGCAATCCCGCAGCCTGTACGCTAACGGCGAATACTTCCGGTACCGCGGCGCTGCCCGGTATCGTTTCCGAAACCAGCTCCGTTTTGCTGTGCGCAGCAGACTCCTGCGCCCCTGATACTTCCGCCGGGCGCTTTTACACCCTCTGGACTATGAAGGAGGCATATATAAAGGCGGCGGGGGGCAGGCTTGCCGATGCGGCGAAGACCCGGCTCGTGACCGAAAGCGGCGCTCTGCAATCTGAGATAGACGGATATGGCTTTGCTGTCGGCAGACTTAATGAATATCATATCGCGGTGTGCGAAGCGTTCGCATAGAATAACGCCGCGTTTGTTGACAAATCATAATAATGATGGCATACTGTTAATAGAAATTAATGGTTTTACCAATAAAGCGCGGCCCGGGCGGAGCGGATGCTTTAAACTTTGCCACAAATAAATTAAGTGAGTGATAAGCCTATGAAACGTCAAGTGCTGTTGCTTTTTATAATTTCTCTGCTTATGGGTTGTTGCGCCTGCTCGTCCGGCGGCAGCTCTGTGCCGGAAAGCGCCGCTCCCGTTAATTCCCTGCCGCAGTCATCACCCGGCGAAGAAACGCCCGAATATGTAAAGCTCAAAAAAACGCCGTACAAATATAAGATGATAGAAGATGAAGAAACCGTAGCCGAAATCCGTCAAATAATTGACTCGGCTGACAAAGAGCTGCGTGAAGAGCCTACCGGCGGGTGGGCAATCGGGGCGGATTTTTCCGACGGCACTCAGGTTACCGCGGCAAAAGAAACACTCAGAATAAACGGGTCGGAATACCGTACAAAAACGGAGGTTGCGGCCGAACTTTTAGAAATTTACGAGGAAAGCCCTGCCGAAGAAATAAACCTCAAATAATTTTACACAAAGCAAAAAGCAAGCCTAAAAAACGGCTTGCTTTTTTTGCGCGGTCAGCGTATGCCCTGATCCTTGAGCGCATTGTATTCGTTGGTTATGCTGTACCAGGTCACGGGGCCGACCGCTCCGGTGGGCACCAGCCCGAAAAGCCGCTGAAATTCGGTCACGGCGGCGCGGGTTTGCTCGCCGAAATATCCGGTGACCGGCAGCTCCGGCAGCTCGGGAAAAACGCGTCCCAAAAGATTGAGATAGGTTTGCAGATCGGTGACCGCCTGCCCCTCCATACCCTGTGAAATGTAATATCCCGGGTATATTTTCGCGTATTCCCCCTCGATGCCGGGGGGCACCGAGGCTATGGTGTCGACATATATTTTTGAAAGCATATCCCAGGTGGCGTCGTCGACTATGCCGGTGATCGGCAGGCCGTAAAAGCGCTGAAAATTCTCGACCGCGTTTACGGTCGCGGGATCGTAAACGCCGGATATCGGTATCAGCTCAAGCGCGGGATTGAAATAGGCAATGACGTTCAGGTAATACTGTATTACTCTGATCGGCTCGCCCGACATACCGACCGTAAGCTCTGGCACAAACGGAACCGAGGCCTCGTCTATGGTTATGCCCTCGGAGACAAGCTCCGAAAGCCCTTTAACGCCGTTGTAAAGCTGGCGTATTCGGTACCAGGTGGATTTGTCGACCTCCCCGGTCTGCGGCAGATCGAAAACCTCCTGGAATTTTTTGACTGCCGCCTCGGTATCTACCCCGAAAATACCGTTTTCCTCGGCGATTTTAGGTATCGCGGGATAATTCCGTGATATGCGGTTGAGCCAGGTCTGGATCAGCTTTACATTGTTTTCCGCATCGCCGAGCTTGAGCGGATTGCCGGGGTAGGATTCGCTTATGTCGGCTATCGGAGCGTTCATCACGAGATTTATGTCGTCACCGTAATATATCTGCAAAATCTCATAGGGAGTCAGCCCCTGTTCTGCAAGATCGACGGTTCCCCACTGCGAAAGTCCGTCGCACTGGCGGTTTTTGCCCGAGCAGAAACGCGCAAAAAGAGGCTCGATATTTCCGCCGCGGACGATATAGTTATTGAAAAGCTCGTCAACCAGGTCGCTTATGTTTTCAAAAATATCACGGTCGGGAACAAACGCCTGGTCGTACTGGGTGGAGTTGGTGATATCAAAGTCATAGCCGCGCGAGCGGTAGTATTCGGTGTACACCCGGTTGAGCGCAAAGGAAATTATGGCGTAGATATTGGCGCGCAGAGCGCTGTCGGGCC
>USHL01000046.1 GCA_900554525.1 uncultured Oscillospiraceae bacterium
TTCGGTTTCGGGTTCTACTTTTATATCCGGAGAATTTATGTTGCTTAAGGTACTGCTTTTTACCGCACGCTTTACATGTACCGCCGCACTGCCGTTTCTGCCTCCGGCAGCATCACGATCCCATGTAATATTTGCATCTCCGCCGTCATTGAAAACCCAGACCGCCGGTACATTTCCGTTTGCCCTTTCAAAATCAAGATTATGAATTGTAATAAGATTTTCGGTAAGCTTTTCTTTAAACTCCAAGCTTACATTATCAAACAGCATACTGCCGTTTTCTACCCTTAACCATATATTGCCGAAGGCTGTATCCCTATGGGTAGTAAATTTACAGGTTACATACTGCCATTCACCCTCATTGCCGGTTACGGTAATTTCGGAATCGGACAGCTCATACCAGGGATTTCCCTCCGAGGTGTTTTCATTTTGACTCTTCATCTGACGCGCCGTTATCTTCAAAACGGCATTTCCGCTAAGACGCCTGATATAAAACGAAAGGGTATAAACCGAATTGCTTTCAAGCTGCAAAACAGCGTCTCCGCCTGTCGGCCGCGCGGCATAGCCTTTACCTGCGGTTTCAGACGTATCCGCCTCAACCTTAAGTGCCGCCGAACCGTCAATACCCTCTCCCGGCACGTATGCTATGCTTCCCGTACCTCCGTTGACTCCGAACGGCTCCCAGTTTGCCGGTACACCGCCATCTTCTGTTTCAAATTCGCTGTTCGGAAGCATATTGCTGTTTTCAGAGTGAGGGATATGCTCGGGGTAACCGTCCTCGCCTGCCTGCCATTCGGCACAGCCGCTTATGAGGTTTGCGTTAAGCTTTGATAACAAAGCGCCGTCGGTAAATTCAGCGGCAGGAATACCAACCGGCCCCACTCTTCCCTCGTTAGCTCCGGTAACCTGAGTATAGGCATCACTGTAAAATACATTATGCATCGTTGTGAAATACTCTGACACCCAGCTTTCATCATAAACCGCAACCGCATAATCAGCCTCCGCCAACGTATAGCAGTTAACTATGCTTGAAGATACATCAGGCGCAAGGCTTCGGTTTGTTTCGGCGACAAGAGCGCCCGACGCACCGCCTTCGGTAATGTTTGTTACTGTTCCTAAAGCATAGCAGTTGTACATATCGGAATTATTATAAAAGCCTGCCAAAGCGCCTACGGAACCGCTGCCGGTTACGTCCGCCTTTGAGTAGCAATTCAAAATTACGGCGCGCATGGTATATCCTGCAAGAGCGCCTGTCTTTAAGCCGCCGTTTATACTTCCGCTTTCTATGCCGAGATTTTTAAGCGTTCCGCCCTCAATACGGCTGATAAAACCGGTAGGCAAAGCGTCTTCCGCAGAATTTTCTATAGTAAGATTTGAAATTTTATGATAGTCTCCGTCAAACGTACCGCCGAAAAAATTAGTCTTGCTGATAGGCTTAAAGCTTATACCGCTCATATCCAAATCAGTGGTGAGCTTATAGCTCGCCGAAGCGTATAAAGCGTCGGAATCCGTAAGCTCCGACATTTTAACAAGCTCTTCCGGTGATGTAATGAGATACGGATCATCCGCTGTGCCGCTTCCGGCAAATCCCCCGTTTCCCGCTGATACACCCTGCGTAATTCCGAAAGAAAACAGCATTACAGCCGAAAGAGAAAAAGTCAGAAATTTGTTTAGTAATTTTTTGAATTTCATTATCCCTGCCCCTTTGCTTTCTTATTTAAAGAACCGGCTTAATCGCCGTAATGGGAAGAAGCCGGTTTTTTTAGTTTAGAATTTCACCTTAAAATTTTCGGTACCGGTCAAGGTAACCGCAGTTATCGGAGCGGAGCCTTTCATAAATTTAAGTTCCTCGCCGCTGTGCTTTTTAACATAGCTCTTTCTTACTATGGCGTAAGCATTTGTAAGCACACACTTTTCAGCGGCTTTATCAAGATTCGCTATGCCGTTCTTTGCCTTGATACCGCAAACTTTTTTGCCGCTTTCAAATATGATAACGTTTTTACGCGTCACAAGCAGCAGTATCGCCGTAACAGCGGCAATAAGCGCCGCAGCCGCGCCGCAGATAAGGCCGATTATCACCGGCCAGTTAAGCACGGTTTTGTTTACCGTTCTCTTGTTTTTGGAAACCACGGCCTCGCGGTCACCGCTGCCTGTGTCAGGCGAGGGAAGCGGATTTTCGCCGTTTCCGGGCATTCCTGTTCCGCTGTTTCCGTTATCCTGCGGGGGAAGCGCAGGCGGATTATCTCCGTCGCCGGACGGCGGCGTCTCCGTTCCGCTGTTTCCGAGAGGAGCATAGTCGGGAATACGTTCATACACCACCTCGACCGCGGTATTGTCATTGATTCCGGAAAGATTCAGAACACCGCCGGTGGCTGAGCGTGCTGCACCGTCAACTGTGAGGCTCTTTATCCGCCAGCCGCTTTCGGGCGTAAGATTTATTTTAAGAACGGAGCCCGGATTTACAAAGCTCATGCCCGACGGATTTATACTTCCTCCGCTGCCCTTTACATAGGTTGTAACCGTTACTTTGTTTACAGGAGTAAGACGGAACAATGCCGACGAATTATTTTCTGCGGTAAACGTAAACTCCTTTGTATTTAAGCTTACGGTTTCACCGGTAAACACATTATATACTGCATAATTGGCAGGCAGAGTTATCGTCTTTTCCCCGCCGTAGCGGCAATGGAGAGAAACATATTCACCGTTTGCATGAACGATATCGTTCATGTTTTCCGAGTAAATATGAACTCCGCTCTCTTTAAGTATATTTCTGAGAAGAGCCGCGGGCATATCAGGAACAGCCGCAAAAATTGAAGTCCAGTCGCCCATATCCTTAACCGCAAGGCTGGCGCCCTCGCCGTCAGAATAATTGCCGAGCACGGCAGCGGCGCTGTCGCCCAGTACAAGATTCGGAGAAACCGAATTGGATTCCGGTATACCGAAGGTCTTACCGGCCACACCGTCACACCAGCCCTCAGTGCTGTTGAGCACACAGTCGGCAGAGCTTCTGCCGGTCAAAAGCCGCAGATTTTCAAAGCCTGTCAGTCTTGTGATATTGTCAAGACTCATTGTTTTTCCGTCAGAAAATCCTGACATATAATTCCAGATAACGGTTTTACCGTCTTTCTTAAGATACTTTTCAATGGCCGCGCTTTCGGTCTCATCTATTTCGATGCCGTTCATTATTATATTTACCTTGTAATCCTTTAAAACCTTGCCGTTTTTAAGGTCGGAAAGATAATAAATATCAAACGGAGCACCCATTCCAGCCAACTGCTGACGCTGTAAATAATTCGCAGCGTAATACAGATTATAGGTCGGGCCGAAATTCATAGCGGCATAAGCATAGGAATCACCGTCTACAAATATCGCGACATCGCTTGCGGAGGTGCGTTCACGCGAAAGATTTACGGTCATTTCCTCCTGCATTTCCTTAATAAGGCCGTAAATCTGTTCATCATTGAACCAGCCGCCGCCCATGTCATACCACCACATACCGGAGCCCTTTATAAGCTGGCTTGAGAACTCGCGTATAAGTGCGGCTCGGGTATCACTCATATTATAAGTCTGGCCATGCGCCGAAGCATCAAGCTCACTATAAGGAGTCTGATAAGCAACGGTACGGACATCATTTTCGGAAATATACAGCTTTCCGTTGGCGGTAAGGCTGTCTATCATAGACTGCGGAACGGAATTTTCACCTATCTGCCTTTCGTCATAGTTCATCGGCGCCGAAAAGAAATCCACATCAGGGCTTTCAAGCGCAGTCTGCGCGCTGGTACTCAAGGTACCGTTCGCTTCATATGAATAGGCATTCCAAAGATATCCGAAATAACCGCCGACTATCCATTTTCTGTCGGTTTTCTGCTTCACAAAGGAACAGAGCTCCTCGAAAGCATCGGCAGTAGTCGCGCCTATAAACTTATAATAATCTATAGCCTGCATCTGTGTGGCGGTATCGAGCAGTGTATTATAGACTGTGGAAGAACGGTCACTGTCTGACGGCTCGCTTGCCGTTTCCAGTGTCACGGTCGGATCATTCCAGGCCGCCTGCAGAGCAGCATCGGTACCGTACTTTTCTTTGAGCCAGACACGGAACGCATTTATCGTGGCAGGGCTGTGATCTATTATGTTATCAGACCACGGCAGCCATTCAAGCGTTCTGCCGGCAGTTACTCGGAAAGCGCTTATGTACTTGGCATACGGCTGCGAAGTAAGATGGTCTATAAGGTCGCTTATAACCTGTTTCATATCCTTGCGCCATTTTTCAGAAGCGAAAGCTGCGCCGTCGGTTGAACCGTCCTTATTGTATGACATTTCGTCAGGATATTTTTCCGCCCACCAGGTAGGCACGCTCGCGTCAAAGCTTATCATAAGCTTTGCATTCGGATTAGCCGACAGATAGGCATAAATCTTTTGGTCGTAAAGCGTCCAATCGTAGATATTTTTACCATTTTCGTCAACGCCGGTCCATACCTGAGCGGCGGTTTTCATGCCGCTGCCAACCATAAGCGCAAGGAAATCAAGCCCTGCCTCACCCATATAGTAAGTATGATCGCTTTTATAATTGGCAAATGTATCGCACGAATAGAAAATCATCGGGCTTACTTCTTTATCATCTATATAAAGGCGGGTTCTGCCGTCGGATGATTTTATATAGCTTGTGGAAGTAATGCCTGTTTTGAATTCGTCCTGCGTAATCTTAATATTGTCAAGCTTATTGTTAAGGTATTCGTCGTTGGTAATGGTCAGAATCGATGGATCAATTTGCAGGGTATAATACCCTTCGGGAATGAAGTCCGGAACAGTAAATGTAATTTCGGTTTCAAATTCCCTGCCAACCGGCCATTCGGTCATCGGCGTTTTAAGCGTAAGCTTAACATCGCAGACTTTATCAAGCGTATTTCTTTTCCAAAGCGAGCCCCACGATATAAGCTCATTTGCAAACGGCGTATCGAGATTCACCTTAATTTTAGCAGTTACAGTCTGACCGCCCTTAGCTTCAGGCGACATTTCAAAGCTTTCAAGATAAAGCTCATTTGCCGATTTCACAGTTGCGTCATATGAAATTATTCCCCACGGACTTACGGGAGGTCGGCCCTTTTCCTTGGAAAAATACCAGGTATCGTCCTCGACATAATCCAGGGTATTCCAATTTTCGGACGGCTCCACCTTGGTCGAACGCGTGTTATGATCTGAAATAATAAGGCCCAAAATATCGCCGTTTTTATTTACGGGCAGCGCCTCATACAAAAGTCCGCATTCATAGTCTGTATTAAGCAGACGGAATGCAAAAAGATTTGTACCCTTCTGCAAGTATTCGGTTATATCTACATTTTTTATCGATTCCCAGTCATCCGAATCCTCAAGCGGTACGCTCTCGCCGTTGATCCACATTTCCACATGGTCGTCGGCCGTCATCTGGAGCACGCATTTATCAGGGATTTCGGTAAGCTCAAAGGTATCCCTGAAATAACGGTAGTTATTAAGGGATACAGAATAATCCTCACTGTACCAAATCCAGAACGCGGACCAGTCTGACCCTGCTACAATATCGGCGCTTGTCGTGATGAGTCCTAAATCGTCAAAGCATACAATGCCAGAGCTTCCCGCCAGCGATACAGTCACATAGGTAAAGCTGTTCGTGGCTATATCAAATTCAAAATCGGTCCATACATTATCATTTACTGTGCGTACCGTTTCGGTTTTTGTAGTTATAAGATTGTCGTTAAAATCGTAATACCGAAGTATTACCTCAGCCGTTCGGGTATCTTTTGTTAACAGCTTTCCGGACATTTTATATGTCTTATCACTCAAAAATTCGGTAAAACGGCGTGTCCATTCGCCCGAACCCGTAATATTCAGACTTTCTCCGTCAGCCTCTAGCTTTCCGCTGCCGGACGGGAACCAGTCATCAGGTCTGCCTTCTTCGGTCAGACCCTCAAAGCGTTCAAAATATTCCGCTTCGTTAAGGTTTACGACGCGTACATCGTCCACAATGATATCTACATCCACCGACTTTGAAACCAGTATCTGCAAAAGCACGCTGGTAACATCAGCTGCCGGAGTATATTTTAGGGTGACCGCCGTCCAGTCGCTGTATTCATCATCTGCGCTCAGAATTGTTTCGGCGCCTTTGGTAGACTGCATAACCGCGCCATGCTCATCCGCGCCTATCGCCTGAAGCGAAAGCTTGGCACCGACGCTGTTGCGGCTTTTAACATAAACTGTAAAACGATAGCTGTAGCGTTCATCAACCGGTATACCCTTTACGCATGTATAAGTCAATGTGCGTTTGGGGCTTGAGCCGATAAGATTTACTGACTGACTTCCCGCATGATATGTATCCTTATTAAACGATACAGAGTCAAAGTTTACCGCCCGCCAATTCTTCGCATCACCGTTTTCGGTCTCTTCAAAGCTTAAGTTACACTCATTAATATTTCCGAGGTCGGTTTCGGTGCGTTCTTCAAGCGAGACATTGTCTATAAGTACATCACCGCCCCATGCAAGGAACCAAAGCGCAATATAAGCCGCGTCCTCATCGGTGCGGAAATAGGTTTTTACCTCTATATAATCATCTGTTTTACCGGAAACGGCATATGCCGAAAGATCATAAAACGGGTTGGCAAGAGTACCTGAAAGCATATCCGACTGCCTCTGCGGCACCATCACTCTAAGATTCGAGGTTTCCTCAAGACCCTTATACATATAGGTCAGCACATAGCTTGTTTTGGGCTTTACAGGAATCATCGGATCATCCGGTGTGCGCAGTGAAAAATCAAGATCAAGGTCAGGGCGTATGGCTGCCGCCATGCTTCCGTCTACTCCTGCGCCTGCCACCGCTTCAACCATTCCGGTGCCGGTGTTTGCCGCAAAACCTTCCCAGCCGGCGGGTATACCCTGCGCATCAATACGTTCAAACCCAGGGTTCTTTACCAGCCCGTCGTTCGAGACAAACTCAGTAAGAGTAATATCGTCTATCAGCGCTGAACCATTTCTGGCTATAAGCCATACCGCACCTCTGGTTGTATCGGTATCGGTGGTAAAATACGCATCAACCCTGCGCCATTCCCCGTTTGTGCCGGTAATCTTATATCCCGAAAGCTCATACCACGGACGTGAATTGGAATTTTCGGTTTCGTTTTTCATCTGACGTATAGTCGGGAAAAATTCCATATCATCGCTTTCACACTTGACATAGTAAGAAAGCAGATATTCCTGACCGGATTTGAGCTCAAACATATCGTTATCGCCTATGCGCAGCGAATATTCGGAGCCGGCATCGGGCACTATATGCGCCGCATTACTGCCGTCAAGACCCTGACCCACGGCAAGCTCGGTTTTTCCCGTGCCGCCGTTTACGGCAAAGCTTTCCCAGTCGGCAACACCGCCGTTAGCGTCCGCTCTTTCAAAATGTCCGTTCGGAAGTATTCCATCCTCTACAAGCTTTGTCAGGCTGACGTTATCGATAATAACATCCCCGCCCTCGGCAATAAGCCACACATTGCCCATTGCGGTGTCGGAATCTGTCTGGAAGTAGCAGTTTACTGTTTTCCATTCACCGTTTGTACCGGTAACTTTATAGTTGGTCAGTTCATACCATGGGCGTGTATTAGAGTTTTCTGACGGGCTTTTCATCTGACGGATAGTCGGCACAAGCGATGCTGAATCTGAAAGCGCCTTCATGGTATACGTAAGTACATAGTAGGTTGAGCTTTCTAAATCAATTACACCGTCATAACGCTCCGGATCACCCTTAGGTCTTGCCGAAAACCGCTTGCCTGCATCGGGCGATATTTTAAGCGCTGCACTATTATCAATTCCTTCTCCCGGCTGCACTGATATGCTCCCCGTTCCGCTGTCCGGTCCGAAGGTTTCCCACGAAACCGGCAGACCGTTTTCTACCTCTTCAAAGCCGGGATTAGGAATAAGATTTTCATTCTGTTCCGTTTCGTCTGCCGCGGAAGTCCCGAAACCTAAAATCATCACCGCAAATTGAATAAGTATTGCGGCGGTTACGGTATATGCCGTAAGCTTTAACGAAAAACGTTTCTGCATTGTAACTCTCCTTTAATGCCGCCGCAGGCAGCCCGAAAAAGCACGGCAAAATTCTGCACACCTTCGGACTGCCTATGGCAGATGTTTTTGTCAGTTCAATGTAGCGACCGCTCCCATGAGATATTTCCTCAAAATGGCCATATCTCCTGCATCGAAGCTGTCGTCCTTGTTTACATTCCTGTTCTGTATAAGATGCTCGGTATTTTCATCCGATAATACCTTTTTGATACGGATAAGGTCAAGCAAATCCACCTTGCCGTCACCGGTAAGGTCACCGCGCAGAATTACATCGGCGGGACTGATATCGGGTTCCGGTATCAAGTTGCCCGGCTTACCTGACGCAAGAAAATCGGTATCGCCCATATACTCATTGCCGTCGGAATCTTTAACCGAGATGTTTCTTATATAAGCGGTTTCTCCCGCTGATTTCCAATCGGGTGTATAAAAAGTAAACCACTGTGTAGTTTCATTCGGAACAATCTCTATTTCCTGCTTCACCCATCCGTCAGCCGCGTTTACATCGATATCATACCAGCCGTTGCCGTTTGATATATTATTGACATGAACGCCTACTCTGCTGGGTATACCGGCCGCGGCGGCTTCAAAGCTTAATGTATATGATTTGCCGGGCTCTACCGAAACAGGAAGAATATATTTATTTTCATTTGTCTGACCTGCAGCACCGGCAACACTTCCGTGAGGAGAAAGGAATAAGTAAGCGCCGTCG